>JAYVOI010000308.1:0-8035 GCA_043758005.1 Ilumatobacteraceae bacterium | reverse complement strand
CCACGACCGCGAGGAAGGCCGGCAGGCCGACGACGACACCGAGGGCTGATCCCGTGGCCACCGCGAGCACCGCGAGGCGTGCCCCGCGTCGGGCGGTTGTGGACGTGGACATGGCGATCTCCTCAGGGAAGCGGTGCGTCGACGCCGGCGACCGCTGCTGCCGACGCTGTGCCGGTGGCCGCACGGCCAGTCGTGGTGATGGTCACCGAAACGGTGACCCTGTTGGTCTCGATCGACACGGCGGCCAGTGAACCGACGTCGCCGTTGGCGGCAAGGAGGCGGGCGGTCGTCGCGGCCACCGCCTGCCGTGCTGCGACCGGGTCGACGATCACCCGGCCGGCGCGGAGCGCCGTCGGGTCGATCGCCTGGGCACCCGCGCGGGCCGCCTCGAACGCGATCGAGGCGGCATTGGTGCGGTCGTCGAGTGATTGGTCGACGGTGCGCGAGAGCCAGACCAGCGATCCGGCGAGGAACGTGAAGCACAAGGTGATCATCAACACCGTCGCCGAACCGCGGTCTCGCCGACGATCGTCGCGATTCATGGAAGTCCCGCCGATCGGTAGGCATCGACCGACGCCGTCGATGTGGCGACGAACGTGGCCGCTTGCGGATCGGACAGCCCGAGGTCATCTCGTTGTGGTGAACACGCCACCACGACCGTCACTGCCCCGCCGGCCCTGAACTGCGATGCGTCGATCGAGATCGCCGGGCCGCCGGCACACTCCTTCACGTCGGTGAGCATCAGCGCAGCCGTCGACTGTGCGGCCGCGATCGCCGCGGCGGGAGTGCGTTGGTGAGCCGCTGACTGTGCGGCTGCCGAGCTCGCCGCCTGCAGCTGGGCATCTGCATCGACCCTCCGCCCGATCCACAGGATCAGGACGGCCAAGGCGATGGCGACCGGCGCGATCAGGACCAGTCCGAGTGCGTTGGCTTCGCCCCGATCGCTGACGGTTCTCACAGCTCCACCCATCCTTCGAGTGAGAGGGCGACCGTGACCCGTACCGATGCCGAGGTGCCGCGTAACATCCCTGGCGCGTCACCCGTGATCGTGACGGTCACGATGGTTGCTGTCGTATCAACCGCCACGTTGACAGCGCCCAGCTCACTGTCGCTGGCAAGCGACGCGACCGCCGCGGCGACTGCCTGTGGTGCGGGAAGGTGATCACGGGCGACCAGTGCTGCGGTCTCGCGCGCGATGACCCTGGCCTCGGTCCGCGCGTGGTTCCACATGGCCGCCTGGAACCCGGCGAACATCAACACCAACAACATCGGCGCCAACAAGACGATGGTCAGCGACGCCGTGCCGTGATCGCGGTCCGTCACGGCGCGGTCGGTGCCTGGATCGGCTTGTCGGCCTCGGTCTTGACCTTTCCCCACAGCACGCCCGCGATGACGGCGACCGCCACACCGGCGGCGACGAACCACAGCACCTGTTCGAGCGATACCGCACCTCGGTCGTGCTCGGCGCTGGTGTCCGGGGTGAACCGACGAAGCTGGCCGTAGACCAGGTGGGTGATTGCTGACAGCATCAGATCGATGTTCATGCGTGCTCCTATCGAGAGAAGTTGAGGGCTGGGTAGACGACCGCCGCCATGATCAGGATCGACATGCCAACCAGCGGGATCGTGATCTTGCCGGTGCGTACCCGGGCGTCGGTCTCCTGCTCCGCCGACAGTGCACCCCGCAACGTCGCGCACTTGGCCGCCAGGCTCTTGGCGACCGGCGCACCCGCGGAGGCAGCCAGCGATGCGGACGCGGACACCTGTTGCAACTCGACCAGGTCGAGGTCATCGCCAAGGTGCGCAAGCGCCGATACCAACGAGCGGTTCGACGTTTCAGCGATCAGGATCCTGCGCCGCAACTCGACGAACAGCCGACCATCGCCGGCTTGCGCGGCCTGCCGCAACGCTCCCTCGTTGCCGACGTTGCCCGCCAGCAGCATCGTGACGACATCGAGATACGAGGAGAGTTGGTAGCGAAGATCGTGGCGTTGCGCGGCGGCAGCAGCGCGCATCGACGAGTGCACCACCAGTGGAGCAACGACTGCGCAGATCACGGCGATTGCCAACGACATGGCGATCCCGATCGAGATCACACCCATCGCCTGAGCGATCACGAGCAGCAACGAAGGACCGAACAAGCCGGCGACGGCGGCAGCCGTGAGATACGTCGCATGAACGTCCTGCGACCTGCACACGAGGCGCAGGTCGGCGACGATGTCGGGGCGGAGTCGCATCCGCACCGCCAACATCCGTCCGATGTGGCTCGGGGCGCCAACCGAACTGCCGGCAACCAACGTCGGGGCTCGTCGGAGGTGCGCCGACATCTTTGCCAGCGTGGGTCGCCGCTGCGCGCTGCCGCTGACCACGAGCCAAACGCCCGTCGCGCCGAGGAGCGTGGCGGCCACCAGGCGCGCCACGGCGGTCACGATTCGACCTGACGAAGGGTGAGGAACCTCGACGGTTGCGGGAACGTGGCCAGCCTGCCCACCCACATCAACAGCGCTCCGTAGCCGACCAGGATCAGCGCGAGGAACATTTGCCCCGACACGTCGTCGTAGGCGTTGAGGTACGAGCTGCGTGCGAACACGAACACTCCGGCGAGCAAGGCACACATCACCAACGACACCATCAGCACCTCGCGCCGCATCGGAGCCCGCTCGGCCTCGACGATGCGCCGCCGATCCGCTTGGTGGCGGGCCTGTGTCGCCAGGGCCGAGAGCACATCCTCGGTCTCGGCGCCGCGAGACACTGCAATGAGGAGACCGACAGCAACGAGGTCCGCCAGCGGTTCATCCATATCGTCGGCGAACCGGCGGAATGCAATCTCGGCCGGTTGACCGGCGGAGAGCCGGGCGAACAGCGAGCGCACGTGCGGGCGGATCGACGGAGGGCACGTCTCCGTCGTTGCGCCGATCGCGCCGACCGGCTGATTGCCCGATTGCAACACGTCTCGCACGTTCTCGACCCACGAAGCGAGCGCCTCGGTCCGCTCCACACCGACGTCGACACCCGTGCGACGGCCGCGTCGCATGTTCGCCAACCAGCCCACGATCGCACCGACGACAACCGATGGGATGATCCATCCTGAGATGGCCACGACCAACATCGCGCTGGCGATCGCCGCGACGATGGGACGTCGGAGCGCCGACCTCCGCCGAGGACGGCGGGGGCCATCGCGAACGCCCGACCAGACGACTCCGCCACCGACGACCATCAACGCGGCAGCGAGCGCCAGTACGAGCGCGTCGCGGTTCATCTCGACACCATCCCGGTCATCGGCAACCCGTGGATGGGCAGGTCGTCGTTCGGTACGAACACGCCGTCGGGGATGCCCGCCAGGCGCAGTCTGCGGATGTGCCGCTCGGACAACGGATTGCGCTGCACGAACTGGTTGCGCTCGTTCATCCCCCATGTCTCGGTGGAGCGAACGCCGCCGTGCTCGCCCCGCCCGCCGTACTCGACGATCGATGTGACACACCGCTGCGGCGCGCCGACATCGGTGTTGCGGACGAGGTCGATGTGAATGACGAAATCGATGGTTTCGGCGATGAGGCTCCACACCGCGTACTCCGGCAGCTTGGTGTTGCTCTTGGCCACGTAGAACGCCAGGCGGCTGAGCACCGCTTCCACCGTGTGGGCGTGGATGGTCGCCATCGAACCCCGCTTGCACATCGACGCGACGTCGAGCATCTCCAGTGCCTCGTCCTCCACGAGCTCACCGACGATCACCCGATCCGGGTTCAACCGCCGAGTCAGCTCGACGAGTTCTCGAGCCGTCACTGCGCCGCGGCCCTCGGTGTTGGCCTGGCGGGTGTACAGCGCCGGCGCGTCCGGATGGCGCGGGTCGTCCTCGAGGCGCAGCTCGAGCAGGCCCTTCTCCACGGTGAGGATCCGCTCGAGCGGAGAGACTGCCCCGAGCAGCTCCTTCAACAGGGTCGTCTTGCCCGCACCGGGACCGCCGGAGATCAGGATCGTCATCCCCGATTGCACCAGGGCCTCCAACTGCGGGACGATCCAGCGCGGGAACAAGCCGCGCTGCGCCAACCCGTCGAGGCCGACCCGGTGGATCGTGAAGCGTCGGATGGCGATTCGCGGCTCCGACGAAACACCGCTGCGCCCCGGACCACCGAGCACCATGACGACACGCGAGCCATCGGGAGCCTGCAGCGTGACCATCGGTGACTGCTCGTCGAGGCGTGACTCGGCGACGCCCATCGACAACGTCAGCCGGCGCTGGAACGCGTAGAGGTCGTCAGCAGAGTCCCAGAGTTGGCCGAGGGCCTCCTTGCGTCCGTCCGAATACGAAACCCACGTGACCCGATGCGAGTTGACATCGATCTCTTCGACCTCAGGGTCATGCATGTACGGCTCGAGTGGGCCGGCTCCGACCGTCTCTGCGTACGCCGCGGCGCGCAACTCGCGTTCGGTGTACTCGTCGAGCAAACCCTCGCCGCGCTGCAGCCGTGCCTGATTGATGCCGGCGATCTCGTCGGCCATCCAGCGGCCCATCAAGAGCTCGAGCCGAGCCCGGTCCTCGCGGAGCCCGACCCGACGTTGTCCTTCGACCGCGGCGAACCCGCCGAGGTTGGTTGACGCGGTGTCGCCCTCGATCGCCTCGACCAAGCGGCTGGAGAGCCGAGCCGTCAGTTCGCGAACCATCGTCCGGTCGACGTTCACGACCGTTCACCGATCGGACGCCGGTCGGCCGGCTGCGCCCAGACGTCGGAAGGGCTGACCCGTGGCAGCCATTGCGACACGACGCCGGCCAACTCGACGATCGAACGCATCAACGGTGAGCGGCTCAGGCGGGTGCCGGAGCCCGCACGCCCGGCCAGCACCGCTGCGGCCCATGGATCGTCGGCGAGCGCGACCACGGCGTCGGCGCGGACGAACTGCGCTACCTCGTCGACCCCGTACGGCTCGGCGCCGACGAGGGCGACGACCATCGGGATCGAGCGTGCCGCCAGTTGCGAGGCGGTCTCGGCGACACGTTCCAAGCCCAAGGCGGCGGCCGCGGCCGATCCCCGCTGCTGGCGGTGGGCGATGACGACGACGCCGGCTTGCAGCGCCAGCGCCGACAGCGGCCCTCGCATCCGTCCACCGTCAGCGATGACGACGGGCAGATCGAGCCCGCAGAGCACCGGCAGCACGGCGGTGGTCGCAGCCAGCACCACGGCCGCCGCCTCGACCGACCTAGTCGGCGCAACGAGCACCTCGACGCCAGATTGCGAGCGCTGCGACATCGCCCGAACCGTCGCCCACGAGCCCGGCGATGCCGAGGCGACCACATCGGCAAGACCGGGCGATCGCGGCACGTCGAGCCATGCGGCCAGGCATCCGCCGGCCGGATCGAACTCGGCGACCATGCACGGCTCGCCCACAGGCCATGCTGCAGCGAGGCCGAGCGCAGTCGTGGTGCAGCCATCGCCGACCACGGCGACCAGGCTCACGGCGCGACACCCGACGGGTCGACACCTGGGTCGAGCAGCACGACCCGGACCCGGTTGGCGCCGGCCACCACAACCGCATCAGCCGCGGCGACCTCGAACGAGATCGACAGTTGCCCGGTGACGGCATCGGGTGCCTCGGGGAGACCGACGACGCGGCCGACCACCGGAAGCGATGGAGCTCCGCCGCCGATGGCCGGAATGACGATCTGTACGTGCGAGCGTTCGCGCAGGCCTGCCGGCAGTTCGCCGGAGGGAATCGTCACGGCGACGACCGCCGAGCCCGGTGCCACCAGCGCCTCCGGTTGCAGCAGTCCGGCGGCGAGCAAACCTCCGGTGACGATGCGCACCTTCGTGTACTGGCCGACCACGCCGGCGATGTCGGCGGCCTTGATGACGGCGAGTGACGGATCGGTCGACAACTCGATCGTGCGCACATCGGCCGCACCGACCTGGGCACCGGCCGGAAGATCTCGTACCACCTGCAGCACCGCGACCCGCTTGTCGGCGGTCGAAAAGACGAGAAGGACGGCACCGACGGCCACCAACAACAGCACCGTGCCGACGGCGATCCTGGCCCGAGATCTCGACGATGGTCTGAAGCCGGGCCGCGTTGAAGCTGCCATAGGCCGTAACGCCTCCGCGCGCGTTGTGTTCACAATTTCCGCCACCCTTATCTACTTGCACCCAACGACGAGCATGACCGCCGTCCGACCACGCCGTCAAATGCCCTCTCGCGCCGCTCGGTGTTCATCACGTCCTCCTGTCACTCCACAGATGCACAGCGCCGCAGGCAAAGCGGAAGGGTGCCAACGCGGCAGCCGCCGAATTCGCAGTGGGGACGCCGCCGATCGCTGCGATAGCCTCAGCAGTCGCCAGGAGAGGTGCCAGAGCCAGGTCGAATGGACCGCACTGCTAATGCGGGGACCGCCTTCAAGTGGTCCGTGGGTTCAAATCCCACCCTCTCCGCCACGACGGGCCGGTGGTCAAACCACCGGCCCGTAGCAGGTCCCGGGGTGGATTGCCACGCGCCTCCAATGTTGCATTTGTGTAACAACCGGAGTAGACAGAACCACATCTGAACAGCTTCAGGGTCCACGGCGGCGCCCCGGAGGGGTGATTTCCCACGATGCAGCACGACAACTCCGACGATCCATTTGGGTTCTGGAACGACGAACCCACTCGGCAGTTGAAACGTACGCAGGCCGGAACGCGTGCCCACGCCGACACTCGCAGCGACACCCGGCCGATCACCCGCATGGTCCCCGTGGTACGAACCGAGCGGGAGAACACTGTCCCCGGGCTGCACCCGCCGCGCAACCCGCTGGTCGTTCGCATCGGCGTGATGGCCGGAATCACCCTCTTGCTCGTGCCCCTCGCGCTCAGCCTGCGCGACGACCAGCCGAAGGTGCGAGCCTCGAACGTGCAAGGCGTCGACACCGTGCTGGTCGGCAAGATGCCGGCCCCGGCGCCGACGATCATCGCCCTCGACACCGATGCGCCAACGAGCCTTGCGCCCACCCCCGTACCATCACCTCCGCCGACCGAGGCCATCGCCGTGACGATCGCCGCGACCGTCGCGCCGACCGACGCGCCGACCACCGCGCCGAAGGTCAAGAAGGCGGCCGCGAAAGCCACGACCACCATTGCTGCCGCAGCCAAGCCGACCGCGACGCAGTCCGCCGACCAGGCCTGCGCTGCGACGTACACCGTGGCCAACGGCGATGCGTGGTCGACGATCGCCAGCCGGGCCGGGATCACGATGAAGGCGCTGTTGGCGGCCAACAACGCCACGATCAAGACCGTGCTGCTGCCGGGCAAGAGCATCTGCTTGCCCGCAGGCGCCTCCACCCCCGCGCCGCCCGCCACGAAGGCGCCGGCGACGACGCAGCCAAAGCCGGCGACCACACAGCCCAAGCCGGCAACGACCCAGCCGGCGACCCCGCCCGTCACCACCCCGCCGGCAACCACCCAGCCGCCCCCGCCGGCCAACAACTACACCAAGGCTCAGGTTGCCCAGATCATCCGCGACGTATGGCCCGACGACCTCGAGGACGAAGCCATCCGCATCGCCACCCGGGAGAGCAACCTGATCCCCACGGTGCGCAACTACTGCTGCTACGGCCTGTTCCAGATCTACTACTCAGCGCACCGCACGTGGTTGGCCAGCATGGGCATCACCAGCGCCGCCCAGTTGTACGACCCACTGACCAACGCCACCGCCGCCTACGCCCTCTACCACAACTCCGGCTGGGCCCCCTGGGCCATCACCACCCCGACCACCGTCGCCGCCTGACCGCGCTGGGCTTCCACACCGTCGGGCGCGACTTGCGCCGTTGGGCGCGACACCGGTACCAGCGCTACCGAAACCGCGCCCGACCAACCGCAACGGGCGCGACACTGGTACCAGGGCTACCGAAACAGCGCCCGACCAGTCGGTAGCGGCGGAGATGGTGAATTGGCCCGGGTGGGAGACACGAGTCTCGGACTACACTCATCTCCCGACATAGGCGCTCGTAGCTCAATGGATAGAGCATTTGACTACGGATCAAAAGGTTGAGTGTTCGAGTCACTCCGAGCGCGCTC
>JAYVOI010000307.1:0-8039 GCA_043758005.1 Ilumatobacteraceae bacterium | reverse complement strand
TCGCGAGGATGATGCGGAACGCGACCGTCACCCGATTGCGTTGCTCCGGATACTCGACGTCGTATGTGAAGATCGAGACTTCGCCCTCCCGTTCATTCGTATAGCCCTGAGCTGGCCGAATGGTACCCCTCAACCGTCGAGCCGCTGAGTGATGGGGGCCGGCTCAGTCCTCGTCGGATGCGAGCAGCGCGTAGATCTTGCGCCGCGTCTCGTCGAGCAACTCGGTGGCACGTTGTCGTTGCGCATCGGTGCCCGCCATTGCCAGCTGCTTGGTCGCCATCAGTAGGTGATGGATGGCCTGTCGCAGGTTCGGGGCGCCCTCGCCGGCATCGGTCGACGCTTCATCCCACGGGGCTGTCTTGGTCGAGGCCAGATCCTCGGCAGCGAGGCGGCCGGCATCGGTCACGCTGGAGACCTTCTTGCCGTCCTGATCCTGTGTGGTGATCAGACCCTCGTCGCTGAGCAACTGGATGGTCGGGTAGATCGCTCCGGGGCTGGGGCTCCAGGCGCCACCGCTTCGCTCGCGGATCTCGAGGATCATCTCGTAGCCGTGCATCGGTCGCTCGAGCAGCAGCAGCAACGCTGCGGTGCGGACATCGCCGCGCCCTCGACGCGGGCCGCGGCCCATCGGGGCATCGGGGCCGAAGCCGAAGCCGCGTCCCCGGCGACCGCCACGGTCGCGTCGACCGCCGAACGGTCCACCGCGACCCCGGTGGTCATGGTCATGGTCATGGTCATGGTCGTGTTCGTTGGATCGTGGATCCATCGGTGTTCTCTCTTTCGTTGAAGTCAGCAGCTCGGATGAGCCGTGACATTGAGTGATGCAGTCACGATATATCGTTATTGCATCGTTGACAACCTGTCATGATGAGGACATGGCAACATTTCGTGACCACCCGTACGAGGGCTCGAACTTCCTGGTCGACCTCGGGACCGGCGACCCGAACGACATCCGGGCGATGTTCATCCGCGTCGAGCTGCCGAACGCCATGGTCGACGAGGTCGCCTACCGCAGCGGCAACGACAAGACGCAGGATTCCCGCAAGCAGCCCGGCCTCGCCAAGTACGACCACGTCACGTTGAAGCGCGGCCTCATCGGCTCGACCGACCTGTGGGAATGGTGGAAGCAGGGTCGCGAAGGCCAGGCGAACGTCGACCGCAACGTCACCATCACGCTGCTCGACGAGGAGCGGAACGCTGTCTGGACGTGGCGCTTCCGCAACGCCTTCCCCGTCAACTATCGGGTGACACCGCTGGACTCGAACTGCAGCGACATCGTCGTGGAGGAACTGACGTTGACGTTCGACTCGATGGACATCGAATGAGCCCTCGGTCGACTGACCGATAACCTCTCCGAACCATGACCAAGATCGCTGTCATCGGCACTGGGTACGTGGGCCTGACCACGGGGGCGTGCTTCGCCCACATGGGTCACCAGGTCGTATGCGCCGACATCGATCCCGCCAAGGTCGAGAGCCTGCGCCGAGGCGTGATCCCGATCGTCGAGCTCGGGCTGCAGGAACTGGTCGAAGAAGGCATCGCCGGCGGTCGGTTGACGTTCGTGCTCGGTGCGGCCAACGCCGCGGCCGATTGCGAGATCGCCTTCTTGTGCGTGCCAACGCCACAGGGCGACGACGGATCTGCCGATCTCAGCTACATCGAGGCCGCTGCGCGACAGATCGGCCCGGTGCTGCCGTACGAAGCGGTCGTCGTCAACAAGTCGACCGTGCCGGTGGGCAGCGCCAAGGTCGTCGAGCGGGTGATGGGTCGGCCCGACGTGAAGGTCGTGTCGAACCCCGAGTTCCTCCGCGAGGGATCTGCGGTGCAGGACTTCTTGAAGCCTGATCGCATCGTGGTCGGCTGCGACGACCAGGCCGCGGCACTGAAGGTGTCGTCGCTCTATGACGGCATCAGCGCCCCGGTGATCGTCACCGACCCGGCATCGGCCGAGACCATCAAGTACGCGGCGAACGCGTTCCTGGCCACCAAGCTGAGCTTCATCAACGCCATCGCCGCGATCTGCGAAGGTGTTGGCGCCGACGTCAACGATGTCGTCGTCGGCATCGGTTCCGACAAGCGCATCGGCCAAGACTTCCTTCGCCCCGGGCCCGGATGGGGCGGCAGTTGCTTTCCGAAAGATTCGCGGGCGTTGCTGAAGATCGCTCGGGAGGCGGGATATCACTTCGATCTGCTCGACGGCGTGATCGCCATCAACGACGAGCAGTTCGAGCGCGTCGCCGACAAGATCCGCGTTGCGGCCGGCGGCGACCTCAGCGGAGCGACGGTCGCGGTCTGGGGCCTCACGTTCAAGGCCCGCACCGACGACCTGCGCGACTCCCCCGCCCTCCAGATCATCAGGCGGCTGGTCGCCGCCGGCGCGACCGTGCAGGCCTACGACCCGACAGTGGACGGGCCGAAGGCCGGACTGCCCACTGACATCACCATCAGTGACAGTCCGTACTCGGCATGCAGCGGCGCCCATGTGCTGGCGGTGCTGACCGAATGGGACGAGTTCCGCTGGCTCGACATCGCCAAAGTCGCAGAGGTGATGACCGGTCGGGCGATCGTCGACGCCCGCAATCTGCTGGAGCGCAACGACTGGCGACGGGCGTCGTTCGATTACCAGGGCATCGGTCGTTGACGCCGTAGAATCGGCGATCATGACTCGGGCCAGGGCACGATCACTGTG
Organism: Ilumatobacteraceae bacterium; assembly: GCA_043758005.1. GTDB lineage: Bacteria > Actinomycetota > Acidimicrobiia > Acidimicrobiales > Ilumatobacteraceae > JAENVT01. The sequence goes on along the minus strand of JAYVOI010000307.1, from coordinate 5,350 downwards.
GCTTGTCGGGTCGGCATTGCTCGCCGCCTGTTCGGGTTCGCCGGGCGCCGAATCAGCGACCGCACCGTTGCCGACGCTCGCCGAAACCGTGGCGGCAAGCACGGCCGCGACGACAGCACCGACCCCACCCCCGACCAGCGCGGCGTCGACAACCACACTGCCACCGGCGAGCACGCTCGTACCCGTCGACCCGGCGGTGCTGATCCCGGTCGATGTCGGCAACAAGCCGTTCCCGGCCGACGCCGACGAGTTGGCGTCGGAGCATCACGGCTACACGGGCGACCCGAACGCCACGCTCCAGGCGTGGCTGGTCACCCCGATTGCGGTTCCCAGCGGCCCAGATGTCCGGCTGCTCGGCTTCGAGCGGACGGTCGGGATCAACACGACGACGGCGACGTACCTCACCGGCCCGATCGATCCCGAGGCCACACTGGCGACCGTCCAAGCGGCACTCGCCCCTGCACCCACCTACACCGTCACGCCGTCGACGCGCACCGAGGGCTCGGCCACCATCTACGGCTTCGACGCCCAGCCCACGACGGTGCAAGGGGATCCCCCGGGGTGGACCGTCGAGGCGAGTGCGGTCGACCAGCTCGGCATCATCCGCATCAAGCGCAGCGACTACGCGTTCGCCAAGGTGGTTCCGACGTTCTCCGACCTGCCGTCCTCGCTGCAGACGAGCGTGCTCAACCAGGATGCGATCGCAGTCAACGTCGGTGGCCTACTCAGAAGCATCAACTACGAATACGGCGTCGCATCCCTCGGCGATGCACCGGTCCACCGTACGCGTCTCAGCTATGACCTCTCCGACGACTTTCTGACGGCACGGGCCAAGGTTTCCGCATTGCTGACCAGCGGTTGGGAGACCAGCGAGCAACCCGACGTGCTGTACTTCACATCCACGACCACATCGGAGGTCTGGTCGATCGACGACGTCGGCGGCTTCACCCATCTGACCTACGACACCGGAAGCTGACATGACCTTCTCGACCCGAACGCCAGCACACTGATGCGCCATCTCCTCGCAGGTGGTGGGGGCTTTGTCGGTTCGCACCTCGCCGAACTGTTCCTGGCACGCGGCGACGAGGTCGTGGTCGTCGACAACTTCGCCACGGGACGCCGATCCAACGTCGCTCAGCTCGCCGATCACGCCGGCTTCACCCTGATCGAGCACGACATAACGTCTCCACTCCCCGACTTCGGCGGTGCGTTCGATGCAATCTTGGATCTCGCCAGCCCAGCCTCACCGGCCGACTTCGCGACGATGCCGCTCGAGATCCTCGCGGTCGGCTCGACCGGAACACGCAACCTCTTGGATCTCGCCGTGGTCCACGGTGCTCGCTTCTTCCTGGCATCGACCAGCGAGGTCTATGGCGACCCACTGGTGCATCCGCAGCCGGAGACCTACTGGGGTAACGTCAGCTCGATCGGACCACGGAGCTGCTACGACGAGGCAAAGCGCTTCAGCGAGGCCATCACCATGGCGTACCACCGTGTGCACGGGCTCGACGTGCGCATCGCTCGCATCTTCAACACCTACGGCGAACGGATGCGACCCGATGACGGCCGAGTTGTCAACACCCTCGTCGTGCAGGCCCTGCGCGGCGAACCGATCACGTTGCACGGCGACGGCTCGAAGACGCGCAGCTTCTGTCACGTGGCCGACGAGATCATCGGACTGACTGCGGTGCTCGACGGCCACCTGACCGGGCCGATCAACGTCGGCAACCCGAACGAGTTCACCATCCGCGAGCTCGCCGAGATCGTCATCGAACTGACGGGCTCTTCCAGCGAGATCGTCACCGTTGCGCTCCCGCCCGAACGAGAGGGCGACCCGGCGCAACGCCGACCCGACATCACCCTGGTCAACGAGACCTACGGTTGGGCGCCGACCATCGACCTGCGTGAAGGCCTGGGTCGGATGATCACGTGGTTCCGCACCGCGGAGGGCATCGCATGAGCATCTTGGTCACCGGCGGTGCGGGGTACATCGGATCGCACACCGTTCGCCGGCTCACGGCGCTCGGTCACGAAGTCGTGGTCCTCGACTCGATGGAGTACGGCCACCGAAGCGCTGTCATCGAAGCCGAGCTGGTCGAGGGCAACATCGCCGATCTCGATCTCGTCGTCGACCTGTGCACTCGGCGTGACATCACCCAGGTGGTGCACTTCGCCGCGTACAAAAGCGTCGGCGAGTCGATGGAGCAGCCGTCCCGGTACTGGTTGAACAACGTCACCGGCACCGTCAAACTGGTCGAGGCGATGTTGACGTCGGGCGTCACCGACATCGTCTTCTCGTCGTCATGCTCGGTGTACGGCACGCCGTCGGTCGTGCCGGTCACCGAGGACGCCCCGATCCAGCCGGAGAGCATCTACGCCGAGTCGAAGGCGATCACCGAGCGCATCCTGCACTGGTACGGCATCACGCACGGGCTGCGCTCGGTGAGCTTGCGCTACTTCAACGCTGCCGGGGCGAGTGCAGACAGCCGGATCGGTGAGGATTGGCGGCAGTCACTGAACTTGATCCCGCTGGTGATGAAGGCAACGCTGGGCAAGGCCCCCGCGGTGAAGGTGTTCGGCAACGACTATCCGACGCCCGACGGCACGTGCATCCGCGACTACATCCACGTCGACGATCTTGCCGACGCTCATGTGAAGGCCCTCGATTACCTCGCTGCCGGCGGCGCGTCGACGGCGTTGAACGTCGGCACCGGGAGCGGCAGCAGCGTGATGGAAGTGATCGCAGCAACGGAGCGATTGACCGGCCGGTCGGTGCCCTGGCAAGCGGCGGCGCGCCGCGCCGGCGACCCGGTCGCGGTGTTCGCTGAGCCGGCGCGGGCCGCTCGCCTGCTGGATTGGCACCCACTCCACGGCCTCGACGACATCGTCGAATCAGCGTGGAACTGGCACAGCACTCACCTCGACGGCTACGACGAGTCGCTCTCGCCCTGACGTTGGCGATCCAGCCAACCGAGCAGCACTGCCACTGCCCGCGGGTCGTGGCGCAGCCGGTGGCCGGCTCCGGGAATGAGGCGGAGCTCGGCAGCTCCGTGTGCCTCGGCGAGCTGTCTGGCATCCACGGTCGGAACGCTGTCGTCGTCGTCGCCGTGCATCACCAGCAGCGGCCTGGGCGCCAACCGGCGCGCCGCGTCGACCGGCCGGAACCGACGCAACTCCCTGGCCCATTCGTCGAACGAGGGCGGGAAGCTCGGCGTACGGATGGCGCCGATCTCGCGGGCATGCTCGAGGAAGCGCCGCGGCTGCGCCGCCCAATCGTCGAAGTCGGCGCGCGGGCTCAGCAGCGCTGCACCACGCACGCGAGGATCGTCGGCGGCCACGCATGTCACCACGGATCCACCGGTGTTGGTGCCGACCAACCAGATCCCGGTGGGCGCCGCCTCGGCGATCAGATGGTCGATCGCGGCGCGCAGGTCATCGATCCAGCCCTGCAGCGAGAAGTCGCCCTCGCTCGAGCCGCACCCACGGAACGTGAACGTCATCGCCACCCAGGCGAGCTCGTTGGCCACCCGATCGATGAGCTCGGGAAAGGTGCCGCCGCTTTGGCGCGCGTCGAGGGGCCCGATGGGAAAGCCGTGGCACAAGATGAGCCCGGGCAACGGCCCGTGACGACCGGCCGGACGCGTCAGATATCGCGACAGCACAAGGTTGCCGGATCGGAATTCGCCGTTCACACCGCGGGCTTAGGCTCTCGGTTTGCGATGTCGGCGGATGCTCCCCGCCGTAGCCAAGGCGTACCCGCGGTTTCGTGCCTCGACCAGCGTGTCGGGGCCGAAGCAGAGGCCTGTCTCGGATTCGACGATGTCGTTGATCACGCCGGCGTCATCCCACGTGTCGAGGTCGTAGACGAGTTGCGTTCGCTTGTCGCCGAGGAACCGGGTGTGCTCGAAGCGAGACGGTCGCTGCATGACGTTCGACGCTAGCGCGGCGATCCGCCGATGCGATGATGAGCGGGTGCCGTCAGCGATCGAGTTCTACTTCGATCCGATGTGTCCGTGGGCCTACCAGACCTCGGTGTGGATCCGCGATGTGCGCGCCCAGATCGGCCTCGACATCACCTGGCGCTTCTTCTCGCTGGAGGAGATCAATCGACCGGAGGGCAAGCGGCACCCGTGGGAACGATCGCTCGCCTACGGGTGGACGCCGATGCGGGTCGGCGCCTGGTTGCGACGCCTCGACATGGACATGTGCGATCGATGGTACGAGGCATGCGGACGCGCGCTGCACGTCGATGGTCGGCGCTTCTACGACCGCGCGGTCGCCCTCGATCTGCTCGCGTCGATCGGTGCGCCGCCGACGGCGTGGGACGATGCTCTCGCCGATCTCACCACGCACGACGACGTGCGCAACGACCACGACCGGGCGGTGGCCACGTATGGCGCGTTCGGCGTGCCCATCATCGTGTTGCCCAGCAGCCGCGCCATCTTCGGCCCCGTGGTCGTCCCCGCTCCCATCGGCGAGGCGGCGCTCGCGCTGTGGGACCTGTGCTGCAGATACTCCGAGATCGGTGGGCTGTTCGAGATCAAGACCCCGAAGACCACCGACGATCTGCGCATGATCGCCCAACGGTTCGAGCCCTACCTCGGAGCCCGTCAGTGGGCCACCATCGAGAACCCCGCACCATGAGGACGCCGTGACATCCACCGAATCGATCCACGTCGAGAGCATCGACAAGCTCGAGGCCACGTGGCGCTCGCTGTCGGCACTGGGCAGCACGCTCGACGAGCGACAGTGGAAGTCGCCCACGGATCTGCCCGGCTGGACGGTGCAAGACAACCTCGCCCACCTCATCGGCATCGAGCGGAACCTGGAGGGGCTGCCAGGTGCAACGCCGCCGGCGATCGTCGGCGACCACGTCAAGAACCCCGTCGGACAGTTCAACGAGGCCGAGGTCGAGGCACGTCGCGGGTGCTCTGGCGCCGAGGTTCTCGCCGAGTGGAACGCTCTCGTCGACCTGCGGCTGGCCACATTGCGCGGTGCCGACGACGCATACTTCGCCCAGCCGATGTCCACTCCGACCGGGCCGGGAACCATGGCCGACTTCTTGCACATCCGGGTGCTCGACTGTTGGGTCCACGAACAGGACATGCGGCGCGCGGTCGGCATCGCAGGGCATCTCGACGGGCCTGCGGCCGAGCACACCGTCGATCGGTTGCTGCGTACCATTCCGATCGTGGTTGGCAAGCGCGCCGCGACGCCGGAAGGTGGCGCCGTGGTGATCAACCTCACCGGGGGCGTGCAACGCCACGTGGTGTGCGAGGTGCACAGTGGCCGGGCCGCGGTCGTCGCTGTGCCCACGGCCGAACCACTAACGACGATCACGCTCGAAGCC
>JAYVOI010000306.1:0-8100 GCA_043758005.1 Ilumatobacteraceae bacterium | reverse complement strand
ATCGAGCACTGACGGTGCTCGACGACTACGAGCCCGTTGCCTTGCACGCGGCGGTACACGACCACGCGGGATACCGGGGGGTGCGGACCAATATCAATCACGTTCCACACCGAGCCGGCGCCTTCGACGCGGTCATGTGCGTGACCGCGCTGTGCCACCGGATGAACCCCGATCCGCAGGCCGTCGTCAACGAGTTCGCCCGCGTGACCAAACCGGGTGGTCTCGTGTGCTTGATGGAGCCAGGCGGGAAGCATCTGTGGCGTGGTCACGACGACGTCACGCACACGGCCAGGCGGTTCAGCCTTGCCGAGATGCGCACGATGGTGCGCACGGCCGGACTCGATCTCGTTCGGGCGACGGGCGCTTACTCGTTCCTGGTCCCTCCGGCCGCTGTGATGGGTGTGTTCGAACGCGGCAAGAACAAGAGCGACGTCGGCCGCAACGAAGGCGGTCTCGGCGGGGTGTTGGGTCAGGCGGCGCGAGCAGAGCGAGCGCTGCTGCGCCGCGTCAGCCTGCCGTTCGGGTTGTCGGTGATCGCGATCGGTCGCAAACCACTGGACTGACGACGATTACAGCGTGACGCCGTACGACTCGTCGTAGAACGCAGCAGCGATGTAGTCGGGGTGCAGGTAGCCGAACCCGTTGACGCCCCACGTCGGGCCCCAGCTGTTGCGAACGATGAACCTGCCATCGGACCGGTACCCGACGATGCAGATGGCGTGGCCGCCACGAACCGTGTCGGGGTGAAAGGTGTCGATTTTGCCGTTGTTGGATGCGGCGTTGTCCCACGACGAGTCGACGTTGAACGCAGCGAGGATCGGGCCGGTCCCGGCCAGCCACGTCTTCCAGCTCGACAGATTGCGGTGCAGGTTGAAGTACGCCGCGATCTTGCGCTGTGCGCAACTGGCGTAGAACGCGTTCTCGTTGCCGGTGTACATCTTGGTCTGGATGTGGAACGGCAGGTCGTCCATCAACGCGACCCCGTGCTTGCGGGCGACGTCGACGGCCGCCTTCAGCGTCGTGCCGGCACCCTCGATGAAGCTCTCCGGGCGGGTCGTGATGGTGTCGGTCTCCTTGCTGGCCATCCAGATGTGGCGCGGGGACAGCAGCGTCGTCTGGCTGATCTTTCCCGCCTTTGTCATGTGCCAGCGCACGACGCCGTCGGCCGTCGCCCAGCCGACGCACGAGCCGGTGTTCTCCTGATTGTTGATCTTCCACGACTCGGCGCGCATGTCGACCGACGCCGGCAATGCCGCTGGCGCGCCGATCGAGCCGGCGGCGATCGAGTCCGCGAGCTGCCAGTCGTTCTCGGTGCCCTTGGATGGGACCACGTTGCAGATGAAGTGGTCGAAGCTCGCGCGCCCGACCTTCTTGGATGCGGACTTCTTCGCGCCGGCCTTCTTCGCCGGACTCTTCTTCGCTGCTGCCTTCGATGCCATCGTCGTCTCCTTTGCGAGGTACCAGTGGAAGACCTCGCAACCGACAGCGTAGATACATCGGAACTGCGGCCGAACAGCGTCGCGTCAGTCGGGCGGCCGATCCTTCAGTCGTTTGGGCGTTGCCGCCGCCGCGTCGATCGGCCACTGATGCTTGGGGTACCGACCGGCGAGCTCCTTGCGGACCATCGCCCACGATCCCGTCCAGAAGCCAGGCAGGTCGTTGGTGATCTGGATCGGCCGATCCGCCGGTGACAGCAGTTCGATCGTCAGCGCAACGTCGTTGGCAATCGTCGGGTGCGTCAGCGTGCCGAACACGTCTTGCACTCGAACCGAGACGGTGGGGTTGTCGCGCTCGTAGTCGATCGTGACCGTCCGTCCCGCTGCGGTCGTCATCGTCGTGGGCACCAGCGCGGAGAGCTTGGCCTGTTGATCCCACGACAGCATCGTGCTCAGCGCCATCTCCAGGTCGATGGCGGTGAGGTCGGCGCGACTCGTGGCCTGGTCGAGGAACGGCACCAGCCAGTGGTCCAGCGTGGCGAGCAGCGTCTTGTCATCCGCGCCCGGCCATTCGTTCCCCAGATGGGTCGCTGCAAACAAAAGCCGGCGCCGCAGCTGGTTTGCGCGGGGCGTCCAGTTCAGCACGGCCAACCGAGTGGCCCGAACCCGTTCGACGAGCGCTGCGACCGTCTCCAGGCCGCGAGGTGCCGGACGGAACTGCTCGTCGAGCAGCATCGAGCCGAGTCGCACGGTCTCGTGTGACACGAGATCGTCGCGTTGCTTGTCCCAGGTGAGCACCTGTTGTCGCTCGACCTCGTCGCCGAGCGAGGCGATCAGCTCCGCCGCCCCGATGCCGGCCCCGATGCGAACGCGAGCGCTGCTGCGGTTGCCGTCGAGGTCGGCGGCGACGATGAACTGCTCGTTGGCGAGCCCATCGGTCGCCGCGACCCACGCGCCCGACCCTGTGCGCATCTGGAACTGTCCGGGCTGGCGACGCCGGATCGCGACGCGGTCGGGAAAGGCGAGCGCCAGCGTGGCGCCGGTGTGTTCGGACGCGATCTCCACGAAGTCGACATGCACGTCGCTGCGTCGCGCGATATCAGCGGCACGGTCGCGGATCCGGGCGATGTCGCGACGGTCCGCGCGTTCGTGATGGTCGTACCCGCACACCACGCGCACCCGAAGCGCGAGGTCGGCCGGCAGTTCGTCTGCCCTGCCGCGCAACACGTCGCGCTCGTCGAGGATCGCAGCGATCACGCATGCCAGCCCCGAGTCGACGGCCGGCGCGGCCACGACCATGTGTGCCAGACGAGGATGCAACGGGAGTGCCAGCATCGCTCGGCCGGTCGTCGTCGGATGGCCGGCAGCGTCGAGCGCGCCGAGATGCCGCAAGAGGTCGTGGGCCTGCTGTAGGGCGCGCGTCGGCGGTGGGTCGATGAACCGCAGATCGGCGCTCGGCGTACCCCATGTGGCCAGTTCCAAAGCGACGCCTGCCAGATCGACCTGGGTGATCTCGGCCTCGAGGTGGGCGCGGCGCGTCGCGTGCTCGAGCTTGCTCCATAACCGGAACGCCACGCCGGGCTCGGTGCGCCCGGCGCGCCCCGACCGCTGATCGGCCGAGGCGCGGCTGGTGCTCACCGTCGTCAGACGGGTCATTCCGCTGCCCAGATCGTGGCGTGGCACGCGGGCCAGGCCGGCATCGACCACGATCCTCACGCCGCTGACCGTCAGTGACGACTCGGCGATGTCGGTGCTCAACACCACGCGCCGCCGGCCGCTCGGCGACGGCATCAGCGCCAGGTCCTGTTCGGCCAACGACAGGGCGCCGGCCAGCAGGCGGATGTCGACGTCGGGTGGGACTCGATCGACGAGGAACTGCTCGACGCGTCGGATCTCACCGATGCCGGGCAGGAAGACCAACACGTCGCCAGGCTCGTCTTTCAGCGCGCGCAGGATCGCATCGCCGGTGGCCTGCTCGACCCTGGTGCCCTTCATCGTCGGCAGCCATCGCAGATCGACGGGGAACGAGCGGCCGACGCTCTCGATCGTCGGCGCACCACCGAGCACGGAGGTGAGTTTGACGACATCGGGTGTCGCCGACATCGCCAGCAAGCGGAGGTCGGGTCGCACGGTGGCCCGAGCGTCGAGGGCGAAGGCCAGCCCGACGTCGGTCGGCACGTTCCGTTCGTGCACCTCGTCGAAGATCACCAGCCCGACGCCGGGGAGCTCAGGGTCGTGCTGCAGCCGGCGGGTCAGCACGCCTTCGGTCACCACCTCGATCACTGTGTTGCGGCCGATGTGGCGTTCGTCGCGGGTCTGGTAACCGACGAGGCCACCGACCTCGCTACCGAGGAGTGTGGCCATTCGTTGGGCCGCGGCCCGTGCCGCCAAACGGCGCGGTTCCAACATCACGATGCGGCCCTGCAGCCACGCCTGCTCGATCAACCAGAGCGGGGCGACCGTGGTCTTTCCGGCGCCGGGAGGAGCGACCAGCAACGCCGAACCATGGTGCTCCAGCGCTGCTCCCAACTCGGGCAGCACACCGACGACTGGAAGGTCGAGCGCTGCTGCAGGCAGCCCCACGGGTCAGCCGAGTGCGGGTGTGCCGTGGAAGGGTCCAGGGTCACCGGCCACCGGGATGGTCGGGCTGATCCACGCCGTCGCTGTGGCGATCTGCTCGGCGACCTCGCGCCACTCGGCGGCGCTCCAACCCTCGGCGCAGGCTTGCAGCGTGCCATCGAGGCGGATGAACACGAATGCGGGCAGCTGAGCCAGGCCGAGCGCGCGAACGAAGGCGCGATCGGGGTCGCAGTACACGAGGAACCGTTCGGTCAGCGGGCCGAGGAAGGCCTTGGCCCCGTCGGCGTCGGCGGTGACCACGAAATTGACGCGTGCGTCGGTGCCACGGAGCGTCTCGAGGATGCGTGCTGCGGTCTTGAGCACCCACGAGCTCTCGTTGGTGTACGGATCGAGGACCACGCTGGCCAGGTGGAATGTGGTCAGCCATTCTTCGAGGGGACGTGTCTCGCCACCGAGTGAGGTCAGCTTGGTCTCGAGGGAGGGGTTGCTCGCCACGGCTGCAGACGGTAGCGCGCCAGCCCTGTACGCCCCAATGTGGCAGTAGCGTCGCGGACGATGCATCCGATCGAGCGGCTCCGCTATGTGGCCAGGTCGTCGGGCGGGGATCAACGGATGTTGGTCCGCGAAACGGCCGGCGCCTTGCGTGGACTCGGCTTCGACCCGGCCGGCCTGGTCGTCGCGTGTCGCCGCATCGTCGAGCGTCATCCGAACTCGGGCCCGCTGTGGTGGCTCTGCGCGTCGGTGCTCGCTGCGCCCGATCCGTACCGATGCGCCGCTGCGTTGGCCGATGACCTGGAGATGGACCCCACGCCCGACCTACTGGTCGACGCACTGCCCGACGGAGCAACGGTGTGCGTGATCGGTTGGCCGGACCTCATCGGCGAGGCACTCCTGCGCCGCGGTGACTCGACGGTCCTGGCGATCGACACCGACGACGACGGAATGGGCAGCTCGGCGTTCGTTCGCCGGTTGCAGCGTGCCGACGTCGATGCCGAGATCGTCCCGGCCGGCGGGCTCGCCGCGGCTGTGCTGGCCAGTGATCTGGTCGTGGTGGAGGCACTCGCGGCCACCGAGACCGACCTGCTGGCAACGACGGGGTCGCGCGCACTCGCCTCCGTCGGGTACTGCGCAGAGGTGCCGGTTTGGGCTGTCATCGGTCGTGGCCGCCGGCTGCCCACGGCGCTGTTCGAGGCGATGGGGCAGCGGCCGACCGATCTGCGCGAGCCCTGGGAGGCTCCGGCCGAGGGTGTCCCGCTGGCACTCACTCACTGGGTTGCCGGCCCTCCCGGGGTCGTGCCGACGCCCGAGGCATCGATGGCTCCGGAGTGCCCGATGTCGTACGAACTGCTCCGCTCCAGCGCAATGTGACAGCCCACGGTACTGTCGCGCCATGGCCAGCAAGCGTTCGCAGATCATGATGACCGACGAGGAGGTGCAGGCCTATCTCGAATCCGAACGCGTGCTCAACGTGGCAACGATCGGCCCCACCGGCCATCCGCACATGGTCGCGATGTGGTACGCGATGGTCGACTGCAATGCCGTGTTCTGGACGTTCGGCAAGAGCCAGAAGATCCTCAACCTGCGTCGTGATCAGAAGATGACCGGCCTGGTCGAGAGCGGCGACACCTACGACCAACTCCGCGGGGTCGAGTTGCGCGGCCATGGTGTGATCGTCGACGACTACGACGAGATCCTCGAGATCGGCAAGGCGGTCGGCGTGAAGTACAACGGCCCGTCCGTGCTCGGCGAGTCGGCGCTGCCGTTCCTCGAGGCGCAGGCCACCAAACGCGTCGGTGTCGTCTTCCACATCGACCACATCGCCAGCTGGGACCACACGAAACTCGCCGGCAGCTACTGACCCGGTCCGCCCTTCGACTGAGCGTGTGATCGGATCCTCAAGTTCGTGACCCGGTCACCGCCTTGCGGCCCCGCTCCACATCGGGCAATCCGCGCTCGTGCCGACGCAGTGGAACTTCGGTGAGCCCGTGTCCGTCCAACGGGCGTGCGATTGTTGATCCTCCTCCCAGTTGTTGGCGCCTGCTCGTCTGGCTGTAGCCCACACGAGACGACCACTGCATCGAGCGCATTGCTCACCGCGCCTCCAACGGTTGCCTCATCCGAGACAAGTTGCGAGTCGATTCCGCTGCCGCAGTTCAACCTCCGAGGCATCACGTATACAGCCCGGCAGAGCACGGACACCGTCATCGAAGCAGATCTTGGGGTGGTCCTCGGAGTTCAGATCGGAGATGTTCCGCAAGCTTTACTCCAGTGCGAGGCGGTGCAACTCAAAGACGGCCAAGGATCTCTCGAGGCGGGGGCCCACGTGTATGCACTACGCGATGTTGACCAGTCGATCGCGATCGCTGCAGAAGTCGGCTCCGTGTACATGAAGCTGTTTGCGCCGTAGCGACACGGTCGACAACGTCCTGGGCGCCCAACTCGAACCTCGTCGCTCCCAGGTCGCTCAGCGACCTCCCAGCGACAAGGTTCAGGCGAAGACGTCAAGACTGCCGATCTCGTCAGTGCGATCACCATGGCCGAGCTCGCCGCTGGACCCCACGCCACCCAGGACCCGGACGAGCGAGCGAGAAGGCAGGACCGTCTACAACGCGCGGAGGCCGTCTTCGATCCGCTTCCGTTCGATTCGGAGGCATCTCGCTCGTATGGCCGCGTGTGCGCCGCTGTGGTCGGGACGGGCCGAAGGGCGCGCGGAGCGCGAGCCGTCGATCTCCTGATAGCAGCGACAGCCTGCTCGGCCGACCTTCCTCTCTACACCCGCAATCCCGATGACTTCCAAGCCCTCCACGAGTTGATAGAGGTCATTCACGTCTGATGCGACAGCGTCCAGATCTGCCAGTGCTCGGCGCTCGTTGATCTGTGTTTCACAACGTCCTTGCGTCGGCGAGTCGAAGCGGGCATCGGCGCTCCTCGACTGCGACCAAGAGTTTGTGTCACCCAAAACGTAACGAATGCAGGCGGTTCCTCAATGGCCGGGTGCGTACCGAACTGCCGATCTCTCGCGCTCCCCGGGGATGCGCGATCGTGACTCAGCGTTCCAGTTGCTTGTGAAGCCCGTCCGATGGTCGGTGCGGTCAGCGGTCTTGCTTCGGAGGATCGATGCCGAGGCAGGCGGCGATCGCCGCGCGGGCAGTCTCGGCTCGCACCTCCATCACGAAGATGCGACCCATCGGCTCGCGGGCCGCGAAGCGCAACATCGACGTGTGGTCTTCGGCCATCGTCGCCGGGATGTCGTTCTCCCAGAGGTCATGGAGCGCCAACTGGCACTGCCAGAGCGGTAGCCAGGCGACCTCGACGACGTGATCGGGCCGCGGCGGCCGCGGCTCGCGTTCACCGAACAGCCAGTTGCGAATCCCCATCTACCGGTGTCCGCGAGGCGATCGAGAACCGCCTGCCGCCACTGCGAGTTGATTGGCGATCCGCTCGTGGTCGGTCTCGATCAGGCCGACCGTGACCCGCAGATGGGCTGCGTCCGGACGCACCTGAAAGGGCTCGCCCGGTGCAGCACCGATGCCCTGAGCCGCCAGCGTCACCAACGCCGAGCGCTCGTCGGCGACCGCCATCCACAAGTTGATGCCGTCGCTGCCGGTCACGCCGACATCTCGCGACTCGAGCACCTCGGCGACGAGTTGGCGGCGTCGCGCGTATTCGGCCCTCGCCGATGCCACGGCTCGGATCGTCGGCTGGTCGTCGAGCATCTCCAGCAGCAGCGCCTGCAGGATCCGGCTGCTCCATCCGGGACCGAGCAGCCGCCGGTTGGCGACCGCGGTCACGACATCACCTGCTCCACCGACCGCGGCAAGGCGGAGGTCGGGGCCGTGACTCTTGGAGTAGCTGCGGATGTGCACGGTTCGCTGTGGAAGCGCCGACCCGATGCTGACCAGGGCACCGGTGGCGATGTCGCCGGAGTGATCGTCCTCGATCACGATTGCCTTCGTCTTGGAGAGCTCGGCGGCGAGTGCCTTCATCCGTCGGCTCGTCGTGGTGACTCCCGTGGGGTTGTGCGCTCGCGGCTGCAGGAAGACTGCCACCGGCTGCTGACGCAAGGCCTCCGCGACCTGGGCGA
>JAYVOI010000305.1:0-18070 GCA_043758005.1 Ilumatobacteraceae bacterium | reverse complement strand
GATCCCGCCCACAAGGCGAATGGCTTGCGCCTCAACCAATGGGTGGCGCTGATCGTCGGAATTGCCGCTGCGCTCTATCTCGTCATCGACTGGTGGCGTCATCGCGGTGTCGTGGAGACGCCGAATCAGGAGCCGGAGCCGGAGATGGAGATGGAGATGGAGATGGACGAGCCAGAGCCGGATCTGGAGCCGGAGATGGACGAGCCAGAGCCCGAAGTTGACGAGCCAGATCTTCGGGAATCACGGGATTGAAGAACTCGCCGCAGGCGACTTCTGCGGCGGCGATGAATCGAGCGATCCCGGCACTTCGCCACGGCGAGACGATTTCGATGTTGAACCACGACTGCGGCCATTCCTGACCATCGGTCGGACGTTGGTTCAGCCACATCATGTACGGCAGCGGCTGGTCGTAGAGGCGATCCAGGCGATCGTGGATGTCGACCAGCAGTGCCGCCAGCGCATCGCGGCCGGCATCGTCGAGCGACGGCAGGTCGGGGATCTGTTCGTCGGGTGACAGGGTCAAGGCGATCGGGAAGGTGGATGCTTCCGGGACGCACGCCGTCCAGCCCGATGCGTCAGCCGATGAGCTCGCCACGAATCGATCGCCGCACTCGGTCTCCGGCTTCCATCCGGCCATCAGCAGTGATGCCGGGCGCTGCGGTACGTGGTCGTAGGCGTAGATCTGGCCATGCGGGTGGGCGATGGTCGCGCCGACCTGGGGCCCGCGGTTCTCGAACACCAGCACGAAGTCGACATCGTCGCGGCGGCCGAGGGCGGTCGTGCGTTCGGCCCACAGGTCGATGACCTTGCGCACCCCGCTGACGCCGAGCGACCACAGCGTGGCGTCGTGGTCGGGGGTGTACAGCACGACCTCGCACCGGTTGCCCTGCATCGCCGGCCACCGGTTGGGGAACCAGTGGACCTCGTACGGGTCGGGTGCTTCCAACCCGCCGACACAGAACGGACACCCGGTCGACGGCAGGTTCGGACGAGCTTGGCGCGCGCCGACGACGTGGACGACGGTGCCCAGGTAGGGATCGATCCGTTGGTCGGCGGGCAGGGTCATCGATTCAGGCCTGGAGCCGGGCACCGCTGGCGGTGTCGAAGACGTGCATCGCCGACACATCGGGCATGAGCAGAACCGTGCTTCCCGGTTGGGAGGCGTTGAGGCCGTCCGTGCGGGCGACGAGTGACACGTCGGGCTGACCGACGGGCGTGCAATACACGAACGAGTCGGAACCGAGTTCTTCGATGGCCACGATCGTTGCTGCGAAGCCTTCATCGGCGATCCGAAGTGATTCCGGCCGCACACCGACCGTCGCCTGGTCGGACGTCATGGCGCTTCGCTGCGACGTCTCGAGCGGCAGCGCCATGTCGCCGTATGCCAAACCCTGCGCATTCGCCGTGCATTGCAGCATGTTCATCGCCGGAGAACCGATGAAGCCGGCGACGAACGTGTTGATCGGCCGAGTGAACAGCTCCCGGGGCGACGCGCACTGGTGCAGCACCCCGTCCTTCAGCACGGCGACTCGATCGCCCATCGTCATCGCTTCGACCTGGTCGTGAGTGACGTACACGGTCGTGACGCCCAGTCGGCGTTGCAGCGCGGCGATTTGAGTTCGGGTCTGCACTCGCAGCTTGGCGTCGAGGTTGGACAGCGGTTCGTCCATCAAGAAAACCTGAGGCTGGCGGACGATGGCACGTCCCATGGCCACGCGTTGGCGTTGCCCGCCGGAGAGCTTCGCGGGCTTGCGGTCGAGGTAGTCGACGAGATCGAGCAAGCGCGCTGCCTCGCGGACGCGTTCGGCGATCTCTGCCTTCGGAAGTCGCTTGATCTTCAAATGGAAGCCGATGTTCTCGGCGACGGTCATGTGTGGATACAAGGCGTAGCTCTGGAAGACCATGGCGATGTCGCGCTCGCGCGGCGGCAACATGGTCACGTCGACGTCACCGATGTGCACCGTGCCGTCATCGACCGGTTCGAGGCCGGCGAGCATCCGCAATGTTGTCGACTTGCCACAGCCGGATGGACCGACCAGTACCAGGAATTCGCCGTCGGCGATATCCAGATCGAGCGAGTCGACGGCTGGATGGCCCATGCCAGGGTAGATCCTGGTGGCCTTGGTGAACGTCACGGTGGCCACTACGCCCTCCTCCTCAATTCGGTCATGGTCGCATCATTGTCGTTGAACATTGGATCGGCGGCCAGAACGTGACCGATGTGTTCGCTGAGTGTCGACCTCGCGGCCGGAGGGATGCCGGTATCGGTGATCAGAGTGTCGGCCTGCGCAAGTGAGGCGATGCTGCTGAGACCGGTGACGTTCCACTTGGTGTGATCGGCGAGCACGATCAGTCGGTCGGTGGCAGCGATGAATGCGCGGTTGGTTTCCGCTTCCATGAGGTTCGGGGTGCTGAATCCGGCGCGCTCGCTGATGCCGTGCACGCCCATGTACACCGCATCGAGGTGCAGCGAATGCAACGTAGCTGTGGCGACCGGGCCGACGAGGGCGTCGGACGGTGTCCGGATGCCGCCGGTCAGCACGACGGTTCGATCGGGACGTTGCGACTGATGCAACACTTCTGCGACGCGGACCGAGTTGGTGACGACCGTGAGATCGGCGATGTCGACGATGTGGTAGGCCAGTTGCCAGGTCGTGGTGCCCGCAGAGATGCCAACTGCACCCCCGGGTCGCACGGTCGACGCCGCGGCCATGGCGATGGCGTGCTTTTCTGCCATGTTGCGCAGCGACTTGGCTTCGAACCCCGGCTCGTCGGTCGTGCGCTCGACCCGCAACGTTGCGCCACCATGGACCTTGAGCAGGAGCCCGGCCACGGCGAGCAGATCGAGATCGCGGCGAACCGTCATGTCGCTGACGCCGAGCAGCGTCGCCAAATCGCTGACGCGAACGACACCGCGCCGGCGCACTTCGGCAACGATGACTTCATGTCGTTGACGTGCGAGCACGCGCGCCGCAGCCGTATCGATGGACCCCTTCACCATGCCGGTAGCCTGCCTGCTGATGTTCAGAAAGTCAACAGCATCGAACAGGAAATGGACCACCAAGTGTGTAAATGTGATGATCCGGCGAAATTGTCAACATTCTCTGTGCGAAATCCGCACACAAGGCTTGACAAGCGTTGTTTGTTCATGACATGTTCACAGTGTTCGTCCGACTCCACGGGCAGGAACGCACTCGACCACACATCCTCAGGGGGGACCAGTGTCAGAAGGCTACGAATTCTCACCCAATCCACGTGACGCCGGATTCAAGATCGTCTCGCGTCGCACCGTGCTCGCCGGCGCAGTCGGCATCGCCGGTGCCGGAATCCTGGCTGCGTGTGGAGACGACAAGACGGCAGCGCCGGCCGCTACTGGAGCACCCGCCGGTACGAGCGCACCTGCGGGGACCAGCGCTCCTGCTGCTACTGTCGCAGCCGCCACTACTGAGGCACCCGCGACCGGGGGCGCTCCGGTGTCAGTCGGGCTGAACGAGGCGCCAACAGCAGGCAAGCCATACGACTCGTTGAAGGCTGCGCTCGATGCGACTGGCATCCCGGTCGAGATCAACGGCGTCGACCACAACACCTTCCAGGAAAACATCACCAACTACCTCGCCCAGCCGGAAGACGTGTTCACCTGGTTCGCCGGCTACCGCATGCGGTTCTTCGCCGACAAGGGCCTTGCCGGCGACGTCTCCGACGTGTGGGCCAACCTCCCCGACGATGCCGAGAGCTTCAAGACCGCCTCCACGGGTAACGACGGCAAGCAGTACTTCGTTCCGTTCTACTACTACCCATGGGCTGTGCACTACCGCAAGAGCCTGTTCGCCGAGAAGGGTTACACGATCCCGAAAAACAAGGATGAACTGCTCGCCCTCGCCACGAAGATGAAGACCGATGGGCTCATCCCGTTCGCCTACGCCAACGACGGCAAGTGGCCAGTTCAGGGCACGTTCGACATCTTGAACATGCGCACGAACGGATACCAGTACCACGTCGATCTGCTGGCCGGCAAGGAGAGCTGGACCGACGATCGCACCAAGGCCGTGTTCACGACGTGGGCCGCGCTGTTGCCGTTCCACCAGGAGAACCCCAACGGCCGCAAGTGGGAAGAAGCCGCCACGGCACTCGAGAAGAAGGAAGCCGGCATGTTCTATCTCGGTACCTTCGTGGCCAGTAACTCCAAGGACCAGGCCTATCTCGACGACCTCGACTTCTTCAACTTCCCCGAACTCGATCCGGCGATCGGAGCCGATGCCCTCGACGCGCCGATCGACGGGTTCATGATGGCCGCGAAGCCGAAGAACCCCGACGGTGCCAAGGCCCTGTTGACCGCGCTGGGTCAGGCAGCCTCGTTCGATGCCTACAACAAGGTGAATCCGAGCAACGTCGCGGTCAGCGGTAAGGCCGATACCGCGGTGTACACCGCAATCCAGAAGAAGTCGTCCGAGTTGGTGGGCGCGGCGAAGAACATCGCCCAGTTCCTTGACCGCGACACGAGCCCTGACTTCGTCTCCAACGTGATCGGCGATGCCTTCGCCAGCTTCCACGCCGACCCGACGCAGATCGACTCGATCCTGAAGAGCATCGAAGAGCAGAAGTCGGCCTACCTGTAGTCCGACCTTCGCAGGCCACTGACGGACCACGCCATGTCCAATCACACGTCGACGACGGCGCCCCCCACCGCGGGGCGCCGTCGCCGTTTCAGCCAGCGCTCACGGACCGACAAGATCTGGCTCTCGTTGATGGTCGGGATTCCGACGACCATCCATGTGGTGTTCGTCTGGCTACCGGCCATCTCGACGATCCTGCTGTCGGTCACGAAGTGGGACGGTCTCAAGCTGGGCACCTGGCAGCTGCTCGGCTTCCGCAACTACTGGACGATCTTCACGGTGCTCGAGGACAAGTTGTTCCCGGCGTTGTTCAACAACCTCGTGCTGTTGGTATGGCTGTCGATCTGCAGCGCCGTGGGCATGTTGCTCGCCTACCTGCTCGACAAAGGGGTTCGGGGTACAGCGATCTATCAGAGCGTGTTCTACCTGCCGGTGGTCTTGTCACTGGCAGTTGTCGGGTTCATCTGGAAGAGCGTGATGTTCAGCCAGGCCCAAGGTTTGTTCAACCTGGGTCGCGACAAGCCGATCGATTTCGTCGGCAACGCCGACAAGGTCTTCACCCTGCACATTCCATTCCTCGACAACCCGTTGGGTCTGTCGAAGAACTTCGCCGCGCTGCTCGTGGCCATGGCGTGGCGGCACATCGGGTACGTCATGGTGCTCTACCTCGCCGGGCTCAAGAGCGTCGACCCATCGCTTCGTGAGGCTGCATCGATCGACGGTTGCAACGAATTGCAGAGCTTTCGCCGTGTGGTCTTTCCGGTGATGAAGCCGATCAACGTCGTCGTGTTCGTGATCACCGTGATCGAGGCGCTGCGCGCCTTCGACATCATCGTGGCCCTGAAGGAGCCGGTCGGCACGTCGGTGATGGGCGTGCTCGTCAAGAAGAACCTGACGGGTGAAGGCGGCGGCAACGTCGGAGTCGGCTCGGCCTACGGTGTCGTTCTCCTGGCGCTCTGTCTCGGCTTCATCGTCTGGTATCTCGTCAACCACTACCGGGAGAACGAGTTTTGAGCGCGCAACTGACCCTGGTGGAACGCAAGCCCGGCTACTCGAAGCCGTTGCGCGTGCTCCTGTACGGCTTTCTCACGACCTTGGCGCTCGCCTGGCTCGTTCCAGTCGGAGGAGCCATGTACGCATCGCTGCGCCCGTACGGCGAGACCCAGACGAAGGGGATCTTCTCCTGGCCCGACTCGCTCGGCTTCTCGAACTACCGTGCTGCCTTCAAGCAGGGCAACATGAGCAAGACGTTCCTCAACACAGCGTTCATCGTGCTCCCATCGATCGTGCTCATCTTGTTCATGTCGAGCCTCATGGCGTTCGCCGTCAGCCGCTTCAGCTTCCGATTCAACGTCGCCCTGCTGCTGTTGTTCACGGCGGGCAACCTCCTGCCTGCGCAGGTGCTGTTCCAGCCGCTGTTCCAGTTCTTCAAAGCGGTGCCATGGCCCGATGCGATCAGCGACTCCAACACGGGCAGTCTGCTCGGCACCAAGATCGCCGTGATCATCGTGCACGTCGCATTCCAGACGGGGTTCTGCACCTTCGTGCTCAGCAACTACATGAAGACGATCCCGAAAGAGCTCAACGAGGCGGCGCTCGTCGATGGAGCCAGCGTGCCGCGCACGTTCTTCCAGGTCATTCTTCCCCTCTGCCGGCCGGCGCTCGCCGCGCTGGCGACGCTCGAGTTCACCTGGCTCTACAACGACTTCTTCTGGGCGGTGGTGCTCATCAACAAGGGTGACGAACGCCCGATCACGTCATCGATCGCCAACCTCGGCGGCGCGTTCTTCACCAACGACAACCTCGTTGCGGCAGCGTCTATGATCGTCGCAATGCCCACGTTGTTCGTCTATCTCATCCTGCAGCGGCAGTTCATCAGCGGATTGACGCTGGGCGCCAGCAAGGGGTGAGCCCGTCACGGCTCGGGTCGGCCAAGGAAGCAGACCGCTGATGCTGCCCGTCATCGGACATTTCCGGCCGTGGACCGACCCGACGGTCACGGCGATCGGCCGCTTGCCGATGCACGTGCCGATCGCTCGCACGGAGAAGCGCTCGCTCGACGGGACGTGGTCGTTCGCGTTGTTCAACCATCCCGACATCGTGCCCGAATCGGCGCTGACCGGCGAGTTGCCCACGTCGCTGAGCGAGGTGATCAAAGAGGTCGCCGTCCCCGGCAGTTGGACGATGCAGGACACCGGCGACTACCCGCACTACACCAACGTGCAGATGCCGTTCGCCGGGCCGCCACCGGCGTTGCCCGAGCGGGTGACCACCGGGCTGTACCGCACCACGTTCGCCGTGCCGCGGCCGTGGAAGGGCTCGCAGATCGTGCTGCACGTCGGCGGGGCGGAGAGCGTGCACGCCGTGTACGCCAACGGCGTGTTCGTGGGGTACGGGACCGACAGCCGCCTGCCCAGCGAGTACGACGTGTCGCGACATGTGGTGGCCGGCAAGACGAACGACCTGGCCATCGTCGTCATCCGGTACAGCGCTGGCAGCTACATCGAGGATCAGGACCAGTGGTGGATGGCCGGCCTCCACCGCTCCGTCCACGTCGAATCCCGACCGCTCGTGCACATCGACGACGTCCGCTGTGACGGCGACTTCGACCATGCCTCGGGTGCCGGCACCGTGCAGGTCACGACCGAGATCGGCTTCGTCTCCAAGCCGCACGAGGGATGGGCGGTGCGCACCACGTTGCGCACCCCGAATGGTCGTGTGGTCGGTAAGCCGCAGACATCGCCCGTGCCTCACGCGTTCGCGGTTCCGTACGTCTTCGTGGGGCATGTGGCCACCGCTCGATGGGTCGTGCCGTCGGCCGCCCCGTGGTCGGCGGAGGCCCCGAACCTCTACGAGGTGACCTGCGAGCTGCTCAGCCCGGACGAGGCGTTGGTCGAGACGACGACGCACCACGTGGGCATGCGCCGTGTCGAGGTGGTCGATCGCCAGCTCCGCGTCAACGGCCAGCCGATCTGGATCTTCGGCGTGAACCGCCACGACCACCATCCTGATCGCGGCAAGGCAGTGAGCTCCGACGACATCCGCCAAGACCTCCAGCTGATGCGCGCCCACAACATCACCGCACTCCGCACGTGCCACTACCCGAACGACAGCGTGCTCTACGACTTGTGCGACGAGTTGGGCATGTATGTGATCGACGAAGCCAACATCGAGAGCCACGCATACAACACGAGCATCTGCGACGACGCCCGCTATCGCCCGGCGTTCGTCGAGCGCGGAGCGCGCATGGTGCAACGGGATCGGAATCATCCGTCGATCATTCAATGGAGCCTCGGCAACGAGAGCGGCTACGGCTCCAACCACGACGCACTCGCAGGTTGGATCCGCCGAGTCGACCCCAGCCGGCCATTGCACTACGAGGGTGGCGTGATGCACGGCGACGGCACCCACCCACAACGTTCGATGCAGAACTGGATCGACGGTGGGATGGAATCCAGCGACACCACGTGCCCGATGTATCCGCAGATCGAGATGATCCGCCAATACGGTGCGGATGGGATCGGGACCCGTCCGCTGATCATGTGCGAGTACAGCCATGCGATGGGCAACTCGAACGGGTCCCTCGCCGACTACTGGGAGACCATCACCTCGACCCCCGGCCTCCAGGGTGGGTTCATCTGGGAGTTCAAGGATCACGGCTTGCGGCGCCGGCTGGAGGACGGCAGCGAGCGCCTCGCCTACGGCGGCGACTTCGGCGACACACCACACGACGGCAACTTCGTCGCCGACGGGCTCGTCTCGGCCGATCTCGAACCACATCCGGCGATGCGCGAGGTGGCGTGGGTGTATCGGCCGGTGACCGTCTCGTTGCGCGGCAGCGCACGGTCGCGTTCGTTGCGGGTCACCAACCGGAGATCGTTCGTCGGTCTCGAGGATCTGGTCGCCTCATGGGAGCTGCTGGTCGATGGCGTCGTGTCCAAGCACGGCCGGCTGCGTGTGCCGACGGTGAGCCCACGCGGCGCCGTCGACGTTCCACTGCCGTGCCCTGTGCCGGCGGCCGGCGGCGAAGCACACCTGACGATTCGTTGGCAAGCCCGACACGACAGCTGGTACGCCCCCCAGGGCCAACTGGTGGCATGGGATCAAGTCGAGCTGCGCGCCGCTCGACCCGCTCGAAGCGGCGCGATGCGACGGGTCAAATCGGAAGCGTCGGCGTCAGCACTCGACGACCTCGTGGTGCTGCCCGTCGAGCTGGCCCTGTGGCGGGCTCCGACCGACAACGACGGTTTCAAGCTGCTCCCCGAGCTCTCCGAACGAATCGGGGTCGGTGGCCAGGCGTTGCAGCTGTGGAAGCGGGCCGGCCTCGATCAGACCCCGGCCGACGAGCTCGTCGAGCATCGTTGTGATCGCAGCGTGTCCGACGACGGGTTGGCCGTCACGTACCGGCATCGTGTCCGCGTGCCGGCTGCGCTGGTCGATCTCCCTCGCGTCGGCGTGCGGTTCTCGTTGCCCGGCAGGTTCCACGATCTGCGCTGGTTCGGTCGCGGGCCGCACGAGAACTATCCCGACCGCAACGCCGGCGCGATGCTCGGCGTGTGGACCGGCAACCCCGACACGCCCCCATACCTCGTCCCCCAGGAGTTCGGTCTCCGCACCGAGACCAGGTGGCTGGAGTGCATCGATACGCTCTCCGGCGACGTCGTCCGCGTCGATGTGATCGAGCCGGTCGCGCTGCACATGTCGGCCACCAACTTCCGTTCCGAGGACCTGTTCGCGGCCGCCAATCAGGCCGACCTGTGGCCTCGCGACGAACTGGTCGTGCACCTCGATGTCGCTCACCGCGGCCTGGGCACCGCCAGCTGCGGCCCGGACGTACTTCCGCAGTACCGGTTGCCCGCCCGTGACTACTCCTTCTCCTACCGCCTCACCCTGCGCCCAGCCGAGTAGCGCGCGCCGACCTGTGTCGGCGAGGAGAAGTGTGCAGGTTCGATGCGCACATCCTGCGTCGAACGTGCACACTTGCGGTCGCAACCGCCATGATCACCAATTGGGCGGGCCGTTCGTGGGGTGTCGCCTCTAGCATCGGAGGCTGTGTCCGAGCGCATATCAGCAGAGGTCGTCGCCAAGGTCGCCCGGTTGGCCCGACTCGACCTCACGCCGGAGGAGATAGAGCGCACCACGACGCAACTGGCCGACATGCTCGAGCACTTCGCCGACATCGATGCGCTGCAACTCGACGACGTTGCCCCGATGGCGCAGCCGTATCCGCTCGACAACGTGTTCCGGGAGGACGTCGTGGCCCCCGGCCTGGATCGCGACGAAGTGTTGGCCGCAGCGCCGGCCGCAGAGCACGGACGATTCCGGGTGCCGCCGATCATCGGCCTGGACCTCTGATGCCCAGCGCGATCGAGATTGCCGCAGGCGTACGGAGCGGCTCGCTGAAGGCGGTCGATGTGGTCGAGCAGCATCTGGCCGCGATCGCCGCCAGAGAGCCGGAGATCCATGCGTTCAACCTGGTCATGGCCGATCAAGCTCGGGCCGCGGCGGAGTCGGTCGATGCGCTGGTCGCCGCGGGTGGTGACCCGGGCCCGCTGGCCGGTGTACCGATCGCGTTGAAGGACAACATGTGCACCCGCGGTGTTCCGACGACCTGCTCGTCGAAGATCCTGGCCGGGTGGAAGCCGCCGTACGACGCCACGATCGTGACGAAGTTGGCGGCGGCCGGTGCCGTGGTGATCGGCAAGACCAACCTCGACGAGTTTGCCATGGGCTCCAGTACAGAGAACTCGGCGTTCGGACCGACCCGCAACCCGCACGACACGTCGCGGGTGCCGGGCGGGAGCAGCGGTGGTAGTGCTGCCGCAGTGGCCGCAGGGTTCGCCTCCGTCGGGCTCGGCAGCGACACGGGCGGATCCATCCGCCAGCCCGCCGCACTGTGCGGGGTCGTCGGCGTGAAGCCGACCTACGGATATGTCAGCCGCTACGGGCTCATCGCCTTCGCCAGCAGCCTCGATCAGATCGGCCCGTTCGCCAACAGCGTTGCCGACGCCGCCCAACTGCTCGACGTGATCGGCGGCCACGACCCGATGGACTCCACGTCGATCCCGCTCGAGCACCCGTCGCTGCTCGATGCGATCGACCACGGCGTCGACGGCTTGCGCGTCGGGCGCATCACCGACCTGCCAGAAGGCGCGGACCCCGACGTCAATGAACGCGTCGAGGTCGCCTTCGACGCGCTGCGCGCCGCGGGCGCGACGATCGTCGATGTGCAGGTGCCTGCCTTCACGTTCGGCCTCACTGCGTACTACCTGATCGCCCCGGCCGAGGCCAGCAGCAACCTGGCCCGGTACGACGGCGTTCGATACGGCTTACGCGTCGACGCCGAAGACACCAACGCGATGTACGGCGTCACCCGCGCCGCCGGGTTCGGCGACGAGGTCAAACGGCGGATCATGTTGGGCACGTACGCGTTGAGCGCCGGCTACTACGACGCCTACTACGGCAAGGCCTTGAAGGTGCGCCGGCTGATCCACGACGAGTTCGAACGGGCGTATCAGCACGCCGACGTGCTGCTGACCCCGGCATCGCCCAGCGTCGCCTTTCCCTTCGGCGCCAAGGGCGACAATCCCCTGGCGATGTACCTGTGCGACGTGTACACGATCCCGGCGAACCTGTCGGGTCATCCGGGCATGAGCGTCCCGTTCGGCACCGGTGCCGACGACCTGCCCGTCGGGGTCCAGGTCCTTGCCGGAACGCTGTGTGAGCCGCAGATGTTCCGGGCGGCCGCAGCGCTGGAACGGGCGATCACAGAAGGGTCCGGGAAGTGAGCGCGCTCGACGGTCTTCCCGGCGAGTGGCAACTCGTCGTCGGTCTCGAAGTGCACGTGGAACTGGCCACTGTCACGAAGCTGTTCTCGGCCAGTCCGAACCGATTCGGCGACGAACCGAACACCAACATCGATCCGGTCACGCTCGGCCTGCCGGGCGCCCTGCCGGTGTTGAACCGTCAGGCGGTCGAACTGGCCATGCGCATCGGCCTGGCGCTGAACTGCTCGATCCGGCCGTGCACGTTCCACCGCAAGAACTACTTCTACCCCGACATGCCGAAGGCCTACCAGATCAGCCAGTACGACCAGCCGCTGAACGTCGATGGCTTCCTCGCCTTGCCCGACGGGACTCGCATCGGCATCGAGCGCGCCCACCTCGAAGAAGACACCGGCAAGAGCACGCACTTCGGCGGAGCGGGCGGCCGCATCCACGGCAGCGACTACTCGTTGATCGACTTCAACCGGGCCGGTGTGCCGCTGGTGGAGATCGTCAGCCGCCCCGACATCCGTACGGCCGAGCAAGCCCGTCAGTACGTCACCGAACTGCGCGGCATCCTGCTGGCGGTCGAAGCATCGGACGCGAAGATGGAGGAGGGCAGCATGCGCGTCGATGCCAACGTCAGCGTGCACCTCCCCGGTACGCCCTTCGGCACGCGCTGCGAGATCAAGAACGTCAACAGCGTGCGTTCGATCGGGCGGGCGATCGAGTACGAAGCCCGGCGGCAGATCGATCTGCTCGAGGGCGGCGACCAGGTTCGCCAAGAAACACGCCACTGGGACGAGACCGACGGCCGTACCCACACCTTGCGCACGAAGGAAGATGCCGACGACTACCGCTACTTCCTCGAGCCGGACCTCGTGCCGCTGTCGCCATCCGATGAATGGATCGCCGCTGTCCGTGCCGCCTTGCCGATGCTGCCCGCAGCGCGGCGGGCGCGCCTGGCCGAGGCGACTGGCGTTGCGCCCGACAGCGAAGCGGCAATGGTCGTGGTCGATCGCGGCCAGGACGAGTACGTGCTGGCCGTCGGCGCCGCCGGCGGCGACGTCGCCAGGGCGCTCGTCCACGTGAAAGAAGCGTTCGCCGACTCGCCGTCGGTCCCCGCAGCCGACCTCGCCAAGCTGACGACGATGGAGGTCGCCGGCACGTTGACTGCGACACAGGCCAAGACGGTGGTTGCCGAGTTGATCGCCAACGACGGGGGTGACGCGGCGGCGATCGCCCTGGCCAAGGGTTTCGAGGCGATGGGCGCCGACGACCTCGGTCCACTCGTCGATCGAGCGATCGCCGAGAACGGCGAGGCGTGGGCGAAGTTCTGTGCCGGAGAAGGCAAGGCGATGGGCGCCTTGGTCGGTGCGGTGATGAAGCTGAGCCAGGGCAAGGCCGACGGCAAGGCCGTCACTGCCCTGTTGAATGCCAAGAAGGGCGAGAGCTAGAGCTCACCGGCCACGATCAGGTCGATGGCCCTGCGGCAGGTGCGGTGGAACGCATCGGCGGCCATGTGCAGGTGCTCCACCGGGGTGTCTTCTTCCTTGGTGTGGCTGAGCCCGTTCGTCGACGACGAGAAGATCATCACCGTCGGCACCTCGCGGGCCATCTCGCTGGCGTCGTGCAATGCACCGCTGGGCAGTTCGACGTCGTGTCCTTCGACTTCCTCGACGCTCTGACGAGCGGCGTCGAGCAACGCCGGATGGAACGGCATCGGTGGGATGCGGAAGATGTGCTCCCACTCCACCGTGCAGCCCTCAGCTGTGGCGGCGTTCTCGGCGGCGTCGTGGGCCTCGGTGAACATCGCACGCAACGCATCGGCGTCGATGTGGCGCATGTCCATTGCCAGTCGGGTCTCGCCGGCCACCGCGGTGACGACACCCGGCCAACACTGGGCCACGCCGACGGTGGTGACGCCGTCGTGGCGACGCCCGATCTCGGCGATCTCGAGCGCGAAGCGAGCTGCGGCACGGAAGCTGTCGCGCCGCATCTCCATCGGCATCGTGCCGGCGTGCGCGGCCTGACCACGAAAGATCAGCCGCTCTCGCTCGATGCCCTTGGTCCCTGTCACCGTGCAGATGCCGCGGCCCATCGACTCGAGGATCGGGCCCTGTTCGATGTGTACCTCGACGTACGCCTTCACATCGGCCATGCGCGTCCGCGCGCCATCGAGGTTGTCGATGTCGACCCCATGCGCGGCCAGCACGTCGGGAAGCGTGTTGCCCTCCTTGTCGGTCAAGCCGCGCAGCACTTCGATGTCGAGCGTGCCGACGCTCGCGGCCGACCCGAACAGGCTGCGACTGAAGCGCGCGCCCTCCTCGTCCGCCCAGTCGACAAGTGCGACCGTGATCGGTGGTGGTCCTTCTGCGGCCAACGATCTGAGCAGCTCCAGGCCCGACATCACGCCGAGGGCGCCGTCGAGCCAGCCGCCCTTGGGCACGCTGTCGAGATGGCTCCCGACCACCAGCGTGTCGGTTCGCTCGCCGCGCAGCACTGCCCACAGGTTTCCCGCCTCGTCCTCGTCGACCTCGACCGGCAATGTGGTCAGTGATTCGCGCAGCATTGCCCGGGCCTGCAACCACTCCGGTGTCCACGCGAGGCGGCGACTGCCATCGGGGCCTCCCGTGTGATCGGCCAGGGCGCGCAGATCGGCAACGACTCGTTCGGGCTCGTAGGTGGTCATGCGGGGAAATTACTGGCTCGGGCCGCCACTTGCGGGCCAGACTCGCCCAATGCCGATCACGTTCCGCACCGCGCGTGAGAGTGACTGGGAGGCGATCTGCCTCGCCGATGGGCGCGCCTTCGGGTTCGCCTACACACCGGAGAACATCGAGAGGGCGCGTCCGATTCATGACGTGGATCGATTCGAATTGGCATTCGACGGCAAGCAGATCGTCGCGATCGTCGGCGCGTACTCGCTGCACGTGACCGTGCCTGGCGGCAACAGCCTGCCGATGGGTGGCCTGACGTGGGTGTCGACAGCGGCAACGCATCGACGCCAGGGATTGTTGACGACGCTGATGGCCCGGTCGCTCGCCGATGTCGACCGCCGCGGCGAACCCGTGGCAATGCTCGGCGCGAGCGAGGGCGGGATCTACGAGCGATATGGGTTCGGTATCGCAACGCAGGCCCGAGCCACGACGGTCGATCGACGATCCGTGCAGATCCGTCCCGAGTTCCAGCCGAAGCCGGGTTCGGTTCGGTTCGTCGAGGGCGAAGAGGCCATCGCCCACGTCGCCGAGGTCTGGTCTCGCTCCCATCGGCAGCGGTCCGGCGAGGTCGATCGCACAGACGCGTGGCATCGCTTCATGTACGACGACATGGCCACATCGCGCGACGCAGCGTCGCCGGCCTTGTGGTTGGCGCACCGCGACGGGTACGCGGCATACCGCATCGAGACCAACTGGAACGAAGGCCATCCGGCACACAGGATGAACGTCGTCGAACTCGTAGCTGTCACGAGTGATGCGCACCTCGCGCTGTGGCACACGCTGCTCGGCGTCGACCTGGTCGGGCCGATCACATCCCGCCAGGTTCCGCTCGACGATCCGTTGCCGTACCTGTTGACCAACCCGCGTGCGCTGCAGACCACAAGGCTCAGCGATGGAGTCTGGGTCAACGTTCGTGACGTCGCGAGGTGCTTCGCCTCGCGAACCTACGGCACGACGGACCGGATCGTGGTCGAGGTCGAAGGGGTTCGCTGGTCGATCGACGGCGGACCCGACGGCGCGACGTGCCGCAAGGTTCGCACGCGGCCGGATCTCGTTGTGGATCACGCCTCGCTGGGCGCGCTGCTGCTCGGTGGGGTGAGGCCGTCGGCGTTGGCGGCCGGCCGTCGGGTGACTGCCCGCAACGCCGAGGTGCTGCGACGCGGCGACGCATTCTTCCTCACATCACCATTGCCGCATTGCCAGACGCACTACTGAGCGGCGAGGTCACGCCAGACGGCCCGGTGGAAGGCCAGGTAGCCGCGGTACCGCAACGTGGTGACGCCGCGTAGCTGTGCGTCGGCGTCGCCGAGACGCCACCACGATGCGGTCGGGAACACGTGGTGGGCGAGATGGAAGTTGCCGTCGAGGGTCAGCCAGCGGTACAGCGACGCCGAACGCACGGACCCCGTCGCGGTGACCATCGGGTTGTTGTGCGGAGCGGCGTAGTGCTCGGGCAGGGCGAAGAACGTGTACGGGCCGCAGAGGAACAGCAGCATCGGCACGATCCACCACCGCAGCAGCTCGGTTCCGTGGCCACTGACGATCGCCCCCGTCGCCACGCCTCCCCAGAGCACGAACGGCAGCCATCCCCACCTGCGCACGTGCCGCTCGAGTGACGCTGCGCCGACGTATGCAGGCGGGCGACCGAGCAGCGTGCCGAGAGCGCCGACGACGAGCTGCACGGCGAAGGAGACGCCGCCGATCAGCAGGCCGCCGATGTAGACCGCGCGGGCCCGCAGGTGCACGGGGCCGACCGACAATGGCCGGGTCAACACTTCGTCGTAGAAGGCCTCCGGATCCGACTGGTCATGGTCCCGGCGAGTGAGGGCGTGGTGGGTGAGGTGGAAGCAGCGGTACGTCGGGCCGTGGAAGCCCTCGACCGCGCCCGTGACTGCGGCAACGAGATCGTTGGGCCAGCGGCGGACGAAGAGGCTGCGATGAACGGCCTCGTGGTGGGCGGCGTCGATGCGCATCATGCACATGACCAGGCCGACCCAGGCGATGACCCAGCCCCACCAGTGGCCGACCGTTTCACCGATGGCGATGAATGCTACGGAGAAGGCGACGGTCTCGATCAGCATGAGCGTTGCCCGGGCGGCGCTTCGCTCCGCAACGCGGGCGCGGGCACCCCACTGCCTGATCGCCGCAGGTACGGCGAACAACGGCAGCGTGCTGTCTTCGGCGACGGAGGGTGCCAGTTCGGTGGGCATCGGTTCCAGACTCTGCGATATCTGGAAACCAAAGGCAAGCACCTACGGTGTCCAGCCGCCGCGCCGAGACCACCTTACCGGTAATGTCGACCAAGCATGGCCTCGGCGTCTCTCGCTCCATTCCGGTCGCGCAACTTCACATTGATGTGGTCGGGTGCGCTGCTGTCGAACATCGGGACCTGGATGGAGGCGGTCGGGCTCAGCTACCACGTCGCCCACACGACGGGAAAGGCTTCTTGGTCGGCGATTGTCGGCGCCGCGGGATTTTTGCCGAATGGTGTGCTCGGCCCAATCGGCTCGGCCATGGCCGATCGATGGAGCCGGCGACGCCTGTTGGTGGTCGGCAATGCCTTGTCGGCGGTGGTGGCCGCGCTCCTCGCCGTGTGGGTCGGGGGAGGGACTGCGACCCCGCTGGGCATCGCCGGTCTCAGCTTCGTCGCCGGTTGCATCGGCGCGTTCACGTTCCCGTCGTTCCAGTCCACCTTGCCCGACCTCGTCGAGCGCGAGCATCTCGTGGCGGGCGTCGGTCTGTCGAATGCCCAGTGGAACCTCGGCCGCATCATCGGTCCGTCGCTCGCAGCCGTGGCCATCTCCATCGGCGGCATCGGCGCGGCGCTGTGGTGCAACTCGATCAGTTTCTTCGCGGTGATCGTCGCGGTGGCGTTGGTGAAGGTTCCTCATCGTCACGGCGATCGGCGCCCGATCTTCGGCGCCCTCGCCGACGGCATCCGGTTCGCCATCGCTCATCCCGTCATGCGCCGCATGCTCGTGGTGATGGTGCTGACCATCGGCATCGCCTCACCGTTCATTGCCTTCGTCTCGCAGATGGCGACGAACGTCCTGCACGGTGACGCGCGAGCCACATCGGTCTTGGTCACTGCCCAGGGCATCGGTGCCGTGACCGCGGCGTTCACGCTGGGCTCGCTGACCAAGCGATTCGGCGTCAGCATCGTGATGTTCGGCGGCGTGGGTCTGCTGTGCCCGGCGCTGGTCGCCTACGGGTTGGCGCCGCGGTTGTGGCTGGCGGCGCCGATGTTGATGGTGATCGGGCTGTGCTACGGGTATGCGTTCACATCGTTCGCCAGCGTCGCACAGCAGTCGGCGCCCGACGACATGCGTGGTCGCGTGTTGGCCGTCAACTTTCTCGTGCTCGGCGTGCTCTTCCCGGTCGGCACCCTGATCCAGGGCCAGATCGCCGACGCCATCGGGCTGCGCTGGACGACCGCCGGCTCTGGCTTCGTGCTGGCTGGCGGCCTGGCGGCCCTGGCTCCGTGGCAACGGCGGGCGGCGGCTCTCGTAACGTCGTGACTTGTGGACTTCACGATTCCTGCCGAGATCCAAACGACACTCGAACAACTCGACGAGTTCATCGAACGGGAGATCAAGCCGCTCGAGCGCGAAGACGACAACATGCGATTCTTCGATCACCGGCGAGAATGGGCGCGGACCGACTTCGACAACGGTGGCGTGCCCCGCGCCGATTGGGAAGCGTTGCTTCGCGAGATGCGCCGCCGCGCCGACGCCGCGGGGTGGCTGCGGCTGGCACTGCCGGCCGAGTTCGGCGGCCGCGACGCCAGCAACCTGGAGATGGCGATCATCCGTGAACACCTCGCCACCAAGGGCCTCGGGTTGCACAACGATCTGCAGAACGAGTCGTCGATCGTCGGCAACTTCCCGACCGTGTTGATGATGCGCGACTTCGGCACGCCGGAGCAGATTGCCAGGTGGATGCCCGGTTTCCTCGACGGCACCCGACGGTTGGC
>JAYVOI010000304.1:0-3480 GCA_043758005.1 Ilumatobacteraceae bacterium | reverse complement strand
TGACGCCGATGCCGAGACGTTTGGTGCCTCGGTGAAGGACTGGCCGGCATTCCCCGATACGGCGGCCGCGCTCTCGCGGCTGGCGACGCGGTTCAAGTTGATCATCGTGAGCAACATCGACCGGGCGTCGTTCGCCGCCAGCAACCCGCGTCTCGGCGTCACGTTCGATGCGATCATCACTGCCGAGGACGTCGGCTCGTACAAGCCGCAGATGGGACACTTCGACCGGCTGTTCACCGAGATCGCCCGCCTCGGCGTCGAGCGCGATCAACTCGTGCACGTCGCCGAGAGCCTCTTCCACGACCACGAGCCGGCCGCTGCGCTGCGTCTGCCATCGGTGTGGATCCACCGCCGTCACGACAAGGGCGGTTCCGGTGCCACAGCGACGCCATCAGGTGACGTGTCACCGAGGTGGCGGTTCACGTCGATGGCCGAGTTCGCCGAGGCGGCGGTACCGGCGTAGAGCTCGACGAGCTCGGCCGCGACAGCGGCGAGGCGGGAACGCACCGTTGCCGGTTCCAGCACCTCGACGCTCCGGCCGTAGCCGGCGAGCTCGCTGGCCACCGAGTGTTCGTTGTGACTGCGGATCTCGACTTCGACGCGCCCGTCAGCGATCGCCCTGCCGATGCGGAGCCGCGTGCCCAGCGAATAGCGGACCCACGACAGTGAGGCAGGCTCGACCAGGGCGCGCACCACGACCGGCAGGCGCACTTGTTCGACCTCGGTGGTGATCATCTGCCACGCATCGGCAAGTTCGAACCCATCGGGGCGCACCACATCATCGTCGGTCAGGGCAACCGACTGGATGCGGTCGACGCGAAACGTGCGCCTGCCGGCGTCGGTCTCGGCGACCAGGTACCACGACCCGGCCTTCGTCGCCAGCCCGAGCGGGTGCACCGTACGGGTGGTGGGCACACCGGCGCGGGCGACGTAGTCGAGCACGATCTGCTTGCCGGCGATCACCGCGGTCTGCACCGCGTCGAGATGCACGGGCGTCGGCCGCTCGACCCCCGTGCCGCTCCAGCCCGCAGCGTCGTGGACCACCGCTGCCGACGCTGCCTCCGCCCGCTCGCGGAACGGCTCGGGCAACGCACGAACCAGCTTGCGCAACGCAGCACGCAACTCCGGCGTCGTCGCCCGCGGCCCGGCCAGCAGGAAGAGGGCCTGCGTCTCGGCTGACGTGAGGCCGGTGAGATCGGTGCGACCGTCGCCCAGCAGCCGCCACCCCCCGTTGCGGCCCTGCACCGAGTACACCGGCAACCCGGCGACACCCAACGAATCGAGGTCGCGGCGCGCCGTGCGCTCGGAGATCTCGAGCTCGGCGGCCACGTCGGCCGCGGTGACCTGACCCCTGGTCTGCAACATCAACAAGATGGCCACGAGTCGGTCGGCGCGCATACCCGGATCTTTCCACGGAAACCGGACAGTAGGTGACCTGTTTGGAGGCGCACACTGCCGACATGACCACCGAAACGCTCCCGTCCCCCGAAACCACCAGCGCCGCAGCCGCCGACCCGCGACCGCTGTTCGTCGCCGCCGTCGACATCGCCACCCCGATCATTGCCGGAGTGCGAACAGACCAGTTCGACCTGGCATCACCGTGTCACGACTACAACGTCAAGGGCCTGCTCGACCACCTGGTGTTCGTGCTCCACCGTGTCGCCGCGATCGGTCGCGGGCAGGAGGCGTTCGCGCCGGGCTCGCTCGGTGATCCCTCGATCGAGCACCTCGACTACGAGGCCGACTGGCTGGTCGCGGCCGACGGCGTCGACGACGTGTGGTCCGACGATGCGCTGTTGACCAGCACGGTCGTGCTGCCATGGGCGACCATGACCGGCGCCGAGATGTTGGCGATGCACGTCAGCGAGATCACCACCCACACGTGGGACGTCGCCACCGCGACCGGCCAGCACCCCAAGTGGGACGACGGCGTGTGCCGGTTGTCGCTCGACACCATGCACCGCGATCTCCCGATGGCCGACAGGACCCCGATGTGGGAAGCGTTCAGGGCCACCGCGCCGGCGAACGTCCAGTTCGACGCACCATTTGCCAACGCCGTTGCAGTTGCCGGCGATGCTCCGCTGATCGATCAGTTGGTCGCCTGGACGGGACGCCAGCCCTGACCCCGCGGCTGTTGATGCTGCACGGGCTACTGCTGCACGACCGATGTCGAAGTGCCCCACGTGTCGGACAGTACGTATCCGGTCGGCCATGGATCATCGGCATCGACGAAGTACTGGTGCAGACCGGTGATCCATGCCCGGCCGCGGATCGTGGCCTCGATCGCCGGGAACGACCCGACGGTGGTCTCGCCGACGATGGTGCCGTGGAACAGCGAGTCGATGATCGATGAGTGCGTCAACCCGCCGCCGACCTGCAACACCCCGCGGGCATGCAGCACCGCCATGCGCGCGGTCGTGCCCGTGCCCGTGGGTGAGCGATCGGAGCGACCGGGCGACACGATGCAGGTGTTGCGAGCACTGACCCGGTGTCCATCGCGGGTCAATGGCCCGGCGAACTGCACGATCGACACACCAGCGATGTCGGGCAGTTCGGGATGCGTCACCGGGTGCTGCTCGCGGGCAGCGACACGGATCTGCTCGCCAAGCACGGCAAGATCACGTGCTTCGTGGGCGGCGACCTCGAAGCCGAGCGCGGCAGCATCGACGATGGCATAGATCATGCCTCCGTAGGAGATGTCGACCGCCAGTGTCCCGTGACCGGGAACCTCCAGCGCTGCATCGAGGGCGAAGACGAAGGCCGGGACGTTCTTCAAGGTGACCGAAACACACTTGCCGTTGCTGCACTCGGCGACGATGTCGACCGGGCCGGCTGGCATGTCGAGTCGGAACCGGGTCTGCGGCTCGACCATCGGGATCACACCGGTCTCGAGCAGGACGGTGGCGATGCACATCGTGTTGCTGCCCGACATCGGGGGGTATTCGGTCGGCTCCATCACGATTGCGCCGGCCGCGCAATCGTCGCGTGTCGACGGCACGATCAGGTTGACGTGGCGAGCCACGGAACCGCGCGGCTCGCAGATCAGCATGCGGCGGATGTCGTCGTGGTCGCGCTCGAACGCCACCTTTTTGGCCATCATCGTGTCGCCTGGCGGAGGCAGGACTCCCCCGGTGATCACGTCGCCCTGCTCGCCCTCGGCGTGGCAGCCGACGACCGAAATGATCCGTTTGGCCACCATCAGATTTGCCCGCGCGTCGATCAGTGCTGCTGACCGAGCGCCGCCTTCAAGCCATCGAGATCCTGCGAGCCGAACACGACGCGGTTGTTGGTGGCCACGTAGACGAGGTCGATGTCGATTCCCGCCTCGGCCAGGATGCGGGCAAGGTCGGCCAGCGCACCCGGGCGGTCCTCGACATCGACGACCACCACCTCACGCTCGCGGGTGACGACGGCCTGATGGGTGATGGCAAGTGCGTGGCGCGCGGCCTCGGCGTACGGCACGAGAATGTGGAGCTCGGC
>JAYVOI010000303.1:0-3488 GCA_043758005.1 Ilumatobacteraceae bacterium | reverse complement strand
CCGGAACTTGGCGCACGATCGTGTTGGATGAAGCGCAGGCGATCAAGAACCCGGCCAGCGACACGTCGCAACAGTTGCGTCGCATCCAGGCCACGACGCGTCTGGCGCTGACCGGGACGCCGATCGAGAACGGGTTGGGCGACCTGTGGGCGATCCTCGACTTCACGAACCCGGGCCTGGTCGGGTCGCGGCCGGCATTCATCGCCCAGATGTCGGGCGACGGTGAAGCGGCGCTGCGTGCCCTCAACGGGCTGTTGCTCTTCCGCCGAACGAAGACCGAGCCCGAAGTCGCGGCCGAGCTGCCCGACAAGATCGATGAGCTCGATCACTGCACGATGACACCTGAGCAGATCGGGCTCTACCAGGCGGTGCTCGACGACCTCGTGGCCAGCGTGGCCGACTCGGCCGTGCTCGGTGAGACGAAGAAGGGCGCCATCCTGGCGGCGATCACCGCCCTGAAGCAGATCTGCAACCACCCCGCCGCGTACCGCGACGACGGGCTCCCGCTTGCGGGGCGTTCCGGCAAGTTGGCCCGTCTCGAAGAGATCGTCGACTCGGTCTTCGCCGCCGGCGAGCGCATCTTGGTGTTCACCCACTTCGCCACCTGGGGACGCCGTTTGGCCGACCACCTGACCGAGGTCACCGGCTTGCCGATCGCGTGCTACGACGGCAGCCTCAGCCGAGGTGTGCGCGACAAGCTGGTCACCGACTTCCAGAACGCCGATGGACCGGGCGCATTGGTGCTGTCGTTGAAGGCGGGCGGCACTGGACTCAACCTGACGGCTGCCAATCACGTGGTGTTGTACGACCGCTGGTGGAACCCGGCAGTCGAGGATCAGGCACGCGACCGGGCCTGGCGCATCGGGCAGAGCCGCACCGTGATCTCGCACCGCTTGGTCTGCCCCGGCACGATCGACGAGCGCGTCGAGGAGATCGTCGCCGGCAAGCGTCACATCGCCAACGTCGTGTTGCCACGATCGAGCTCGCTCGCCGACCTCAGCAACGATCAACTGCGCCTGGCCCTCGGGCTTCGACCCGACGAGTTGCTCGAAGAGGAGGATCATTGAGCCGCCCGCAACAACAACGCCGGGGCAACAACCAGGGTCGCCGGCCACCCGCGAAGAAGCCCGGACCGATCGACATCTGGCGCGATCCCGGTGCGCTGCCCGAGATCGAGCCGCTGGTTGCGGCCGGCGAGGCCGGTGCGCTGCTGCGTTCCCTCGGGGACCCGCCGATGCACGATGGCTCCACTGCCACCAAGTACTTCACACTGGTCGTGCAGCGCGCTGCGGTGATCGCCGCGGCGCTGGCGCTGAGCGCCGACCTGCTCGCCAACTCCGACAGCGACTGAGCGGGCGGCGGCGGGTCAGTAGACCGAGCGCGGCGTTACTGGCGCGCGCCGGGCCACTGGCTGGATCATCAGCCAGGCGACCACGCAGGTCGCGATGGCGTTCATCACGAGTAGCAGGTACGCGTTGATCGGCGGATGCCAGCCGCCACGCAGCAGCACGCTGCCGGTCGCGCCGACCATGAACCGGCGCAACGTCTGGTAGAACGCGATCACCTCGATCAGCACCCACGCGACGGCGCAGAATCGAGCGATGACGTCGGCCTGCGCCGATCCCGATGACGAGCGCGTGCTCAGCAATCCGCACAGCACCACGCCACCCATCAGCGGCAGGTTGTACCGACCCTGCCAGACCTGCGGGGTCTTGGCCAGCACCACGTAGATCGCCGGGTAGAGCACCCAGATGGCGGCGATGGCGACGAGCACGAACTTGATGCGGCGCTCGGCCGTGATCGCGACCAGCGCACCGACGAGCACGAGGCAGGCGATCCACAACCCAAAGGTCGGCGTCGGCAGAACCGTGTCGAGCCAGCCGAGCTGCCCGAACGCCTGGTTGAACAGGTTCGTCGTGCGGCCGAGGCCGAAACGCAACATGTTGATGGTCGAGTCGGTCACGAGGTACTTGTCGTCGGTCAGCCCGACTCCCGCGTAGCGGCTCCAGGCGGCCGACAGCACGACGGCGACGACCAATGGCACTGAACCGGTCAACAGCAATCGGGCCAACGCGCGCCGGTCCATGGCGAACAGCCGCCGCTCGAGCAGGACGAAGGTCGCCAATGCGACGGCAACCCAGGGGAGTGCCACGGGTCTGACGAGCACGATGACCGCGGCGATCGTCGAGGCCAGCAGGAGCTGTCGTCGGCTCGCCACACGGTCTGCCGTCAACAGCACCGCGATGTATGCCCACAGCAGCAACGTGCCGGCCAACTCGGTCGAGGCAGGGTTGGTGCTGGCGATGATGAAGATCGTCATCGGGCTGAGGGCCACGAGCGCCAGGGCGGCCTTGCGGCCACCGGCGCGGTGCATCAACCACATTGCCGCGGTCAGCAGTGCGGCAGCGATCAGCGCCGAGATCAGCCGATAGCTGATGACGGACTCGCCGTTGCCGGTGACGCGGGCGACGCCGCCGACTACGGCGTAGTAGGCGGGCGGGTACGTGGCCGCCGAGGTGGCGTACTGGATGATCTGTGGGTCGTTGTTGACGACTGCACACGCCGCGGTGACATCGCTGTGGAACGCGAAGCACGGGTCACCGGTGATCATCCCGGCAGGTACGTTGAAGTACCGCGTCAACGGGCTGAGGTCGGGAACCGGTGAACCGATCGTCTGGCCGTGCGCCGTGCCGTACGCCTTCGTGGTGTGGGCGACCTCGTCGGGCGCCCCGTACCGTGGCACGCCGAAGACCCACGTGCAGATCAGCAGGGTGAGGGCCAGTGCCAGCGTTGCCGGCCAGGCTCGCACAGCTTGGTCGGAGATCGAGGTGGTGAGCCGGATCCGCCGATTGGCCATGCCGGTACGTTACGCACGCCCGGAGAGGTGAAGCGGGTTCCTTCCCTCGCTAGCGTCTCGGCCATGTCGGCAACGGGTCCCTACGTTCACCCAACAGCGATCCTCGACGACGGTGCAGACGTCGGCCTTGGCACCAGCATCTGGCATCATGCCCATGTTCGAACGGGCGCACGTGTCGGAAGGGACTGCGTGCTCGGCAAGAACGTGTACGTCGACACCCAAGCGGTCGTCGGCGATCGGTGCAAGCTGCAGAACAACGTCAGCGTGTACCAAGGCGTGCACATCGGCGACGACGTGTTCGTCGGCCCGTCGGCCACCTTCACCAACGATCTCGTGCCCCGGGCCTTCAACGCCGATTGGCAGGTCACCGAGACGCACGTGCACGACGGCGCGTCGATCGGCGCCAACGCCACGATCGTGTGTGGCGTCATCCTGGGTCAGTACTCGATGGTCGCGGCCGGGGCGACAGTGACGCGCGACGTGGCTGCGCACCAACTGGTCGCCGGTACTCCGGCACGGCATCTCGGATGGGTGTGCCGCTGCGGCAAGGTCGTGTCGCGCGATGCCATCCCGCCAGAGAACCCGGTCTGCGCCAACTGCGCCTGACTGGCGCGGGAGAGCACCGGCTCGA
>JAYVOI010000302.1:0-8145 GCA_043758005.1 Ilumatobacteraceae bacterium | reverse complement strand
AGGGTTGCCGACCCATCGCTGGGAGTGATACGAAGCCCCGTCCTGTATCACTTCAGCGAAGATCCCCGCATCAGCCGCTTCGTGCCGCACGTGCCCCGAACCAACCCGTCGCACGCGCCTGCGGTCTGGGCCATCGACGCAGCTCACGAACCGTTGTACTGGTTCCCGCGCGACTGCCCACGGGTCGCGATCTGGCCGCGCGGTGCCCACGACCAGCCCGCCTTCCAGGTGCGGTTGACCACCGTCGCTACACGAGTGCACGCCATCGAATCGGTGTGGTTCGAGCGGATGCGCGACGCGGTGATCTATCGCTACGAGTTTGGGGCGGAGGAATTCGTGCCGTGGCCGGATGCAGACGGTCAGTGGATCTCGGACCGAGAGGTCGTGCCAGTTCGCGTCACGCCCGTCGGTGACCTGCTCGCGGCCCACGCCCTAGCCGCCATCGAACTGCGGATCGTGCCCTCACCGTGGCCGCTGCGCGACCTCGCAGTGGCCGGTGAGTTCGACTTCAGCATCGTGCGAATGCACAACGCCCTGCCGCGCGCCGAGCCGTAGCATCTCACACTCGACCCTTGTCGCTCCCAGGTCGCTCAGCGACCTCCCAGTGACAAAGTTCCAGGCGAAGACCGCTCCTGGCTAGCTGAACCGCACGCCGACGGTGCCGAGATGCTGCACCTGAGCGGTCACGTGGTCGCCGGCGTGGACAGCGACCGCCTCGGTGACACCACCGGTCATCACCAGGCTGCCGGCCGGCAGGGTCTGGTCGGTGTCGGCCAGCCAGCGGACCAGAGCGACGATCGATGCGGCTGGGTGACCCATCACGGCGGCACCGGCGGCGGTGCCGACCAGCTCACCATTGCGGCGCATCACGACGCCCAGCAGCCGCAGATCGAGGCCCTCGGGCCGACGTGGCGAGCCACCGACCACGTAGCGCGCCGCCGATGTGTTGTCGGCGATCACGCTCTGGATGTCGAACTTGAAGTCCTTGAAGCGTGAATCGATCACCTCGATCGCCGGGAGCACGAACTCGGTTGCGGCCAGCACGTCGTCGATCGACACGTCGCCGGCCAACTCCCGCGACATCACGAAGGCGATCTCCGCCTCGACCTTGGGATGGATCAGTTGTGTCATGTCGACGGCGTCGCCATCGGGTACGCACGTGTCGCCCATCAACACCCCGAACACGGGCGTCTCCAGGCCCATCTGCACCATCTTGGCCCGCGACGTCAACCCGCCCTTGTACCCGGTCAGGCGGCGACCGTCGGCCTGCCAACGACGACAGAGCTCGGCCTGGACCGCGTACCCGTCGGCGACGTCCATGTCGGGCTGGGCCACGGTGAGCTTGACGATGTCGGCGGCGTTGCGGTGCGCGGCGTCGACGATGTCGGCCAGGTCGGATATCACGGATGCGGAAAGTGCCACGTACTGCTCCCTACTCGAACGTCACGCTGCAACTGCCGAGTCCACCGAACTCGCAGGTGATCGTCTGTGGACCCTTGACCCAGGCCATCATCGACAGCGATCCCGTCAGGATCACTTCGCCTGCGTGGCAGGTGATCCCGAGCGCGCCGAGCGTGTTGGCCAGCCAGATCAGTGAGTTCACGGGCGAGCCCTTCACCGCTGCGCCGGCACCGGTGGCGAAGAGCTCGCCGACCGAATCGCCGGGCTGGCGTACGTCGATCGTCATGCCGACCAGCGACAGGTCGACCTCGAGCGGATCCATCGGCTCGGTGCCCAGCACGTAGACACCGCACGAGGCGTTGTCGGCGACGGTGTCGACGACTTTGATGTCCCAGTTGTCGATGCGCGAGTCGACGATCTCGAAGCACGGCACCACGTAGTCGGTGGCCCGCAGCACATCGATCGCCGTCACGCCCGGCCCGGTGAGGTCCTGCTTCAACACGAAGGCGATCTCGCCCTCCGCTCGCGGCTGGATCAGCGAGTCGAGCTTGATCGTGTCGCCGTTGCGGTACACCATGCCGCTCATCAGCTGACCGAAGTCGGGCTCGTCGAGGCCGAGCATGGTCATGACCGCGGCGCTGGTGGCCCCGACCTTCTTGCCGACGATCGTCTCGCCGGCGTCGATCCGCCGTTGCACCATGCGCGACTGGATCCGGTACGCGTCCTCGATGTCGATGCCGGGGACGCGATCCCGAAGGTTCGGCACCGTTCGTAGATCGATCAGCGCTGCGTACAGCTCGTCGCCGTAGAAGTTGATGTCGGACGGGCTGATGCTCATCGTCGTGCATCTTCATGCACGACGGTTCACTCCGCCAAGCTGTCGTTCCGGCACGCGGGACACGTCGCTGACCCGTGTGTCGAGCAGCCGCGTACTGTGCACCACGTGACCAAGGCCTACGAACGTGAGGTCTCGTTCGAGATCGACGGCCGGCAGTTCGAGTTCGCCACGTGGTCTGACGTCTCGGCGCTGTTCGCCATCCGCTTCCTCGCCAAGTACGACCGGCCGCGCCGTGGATGCGAGGCGGGCTTGTGCGGCACCTGCGAATCGTTGGTCGACGGCACACCCACCCGGTTGTGCCAACTGCCGTCGACTGCGCTCGACGGTGTGTCGATCGTCAGTGGATCGAAGCCGGGTCGCTGACCAGCGCCCGCGAGATGTCGGCAGCGGTCCGCACCACGAGTCGCACCAACTGGTCGTGACGGTCGGCCGGCATGCGGATCAGCGGCCCGGCGACCGAGACGGCGGCCACGCAGGTGCCGAGGCGGTCGAAGATGGGTGCTGCGATCGACACGACGCCCGGGGCGGCCTCGTCGGTGCTGATCGCGTAGCCCGCCTTGCGCACGTCGGCCAACGCCTGGTTCAACCGGGTGCGCGTCGTGATGGTGCGCGGCCCGAGGCGCGGCAGTCCACCGGCGACGGCGTCGTCGACATCGGCCTGCGAGCCGTACGCCAGTAGCACTTTGCCAGACGAGGTTGCATGCGCCGATCGACGCCGGCCGACCTTGGTGAACAGCCCCATCATCTGCGGGCTCTCGAGCCGGTCGAGGTAGACGACGTCGGATCCCGACAGCACGGCAAGGTGAGCCGCTTCGTTGCTGTCGTTGTGCAACTTCTCCAGCGGCACATGGCCGACTTGGCGCAGCACTCGACTGCTGACGACCTCTTGGCCGATCTCGTACAGCTTGAGGCTCAACCGGTACCGCTCGTCACGAGTGCGCTCGACGAATCCTTCGGCCACCAGGATCGCCAGCAGGCGATGCACCGTGCTCTTCGGCAACGTCACACGGCGGCCGAGCTCGGAAACGCCGAGCACCGGCTCGGCGAACGTGAACGCCGTCAGCAGCGACAGTGCTCGGGCAACCGCCGATTCCGGTGACTCCCGCTGCGCAGCCATCGTCGAGAACGTAGCCGTGTTTCGTTGAGTGGAACAATCGCGCGGCCTCGGCGGGCTGCAGCCTTGTCGAGATCGCCAATTCGAAGGGCGCCGACCCGCTGCGGAAGGAGCAGCGCTACCAGCTGCACTCGGCGAGGTTGTCCCAGCAACGCCTGGTCAGTTCAGCGCCGGTGAAAAACGCGGCACGGGCGGCGCGGCGCTTGGCATCGGTGTCGAGGTACTGCTCGGCGAACTCACCGACGTGGCCACCGTGGTCTTCGTCGACCGTGATGTGGATCGTGTGGAACGCGTAGTCGTCGGGTTGCAAGATGTCGGTGTAGTGCGTCTTGAACCCGTCGACGACCTTGATGTATGCCGCGGGGATCTGGTTCTCGATCGCCAGGATGCCGCCGAACGTCAACTCGTACCACGGTTGCTGCAGCGCGAGGCAGTACAGGAAGTGGTTGCTGGCGACAGCGTCGACGTTGGGTGTCGCCTCGGTGATCACCTCGTCGGGGGCGCCGAGGGCGCGGGTGAACTCGAACAGCCAGTGGAGGTGGCCGAAGCCCGACTTCGACGTGGTGCCCAGAACCTCCTCGGCGATGTTCTCGATCACGCTGTCGGTCATCTCATAGGGAATCCGGGTGACCCATGCCGACAGGATCCGGCGGGTGTGGTACGTCACGCCGTGGTAATGCTGCCGGGCCCAGGCGACGAGGTCCTCCTTGGTCGCATCACCCTGCTGCGTGCGCTTGACCCAGTCGGCCTGGTCGAGCGTGCGGCCCGAAGCCCGCAGTGCTTCACGTATCTCATCGACGAACGCTTCTCCATCAAATGCCATGGTCGTACGGTCTCATGGCGGCATTGCCCGGCAAAATGTTGGCGTTCCGTTCAACAGAACGGTCCTCTTTCGGAGCGCCGGTGACCCAACCAAGATGGACTGCATGGCAATCTTCCGTCTCGGGCACGTCGAAGTCCGAACTCCCGATCTCGAGCTCTGTGCCGCCTACTACACCGAAGTCCTCGGCTTGCGGGAGGTGGCACGCGACGAGAACCACGTCTATCTCAAGGGATGGGACGAGCAGGACCACCACTCGCTGATGCTGACCGGCGCCAATCGCTACGGCCTCGAGCACGTCGCGTTCAAGACCGAGTCGATCGACGACCTCGAGGGGTACGAGACCAACCTCGAGCGGTA
The DNA here is from genome assembly GCA_043758005.1 of Ilumatobacteraceae bacterium. Lineage (GTDB taxonomy): Bacteria > Actinomycetota > Acidimicrobiia > Acidimicrobiales > Ilumatobacteraceae > JAENVT01. The sequence goes on along the minus strand of JAYVOI010000302.1, from coordinate 3,612 downwards.
CGGCTGCACCGTCGAACGCATCGGCGCCGGCGTCGAGACCGGCCAAGGCGAGGCGATCCGCTTCGACTCGCCGACGGGCCACACCATGGAGATCTACGCCAAGATGGACAAGGTCGGCAACGGCCTGCCGCTGTTCAACCCGCCGCCGATGCCGATGGATCTCGTCGGCATCGCGCCGCCTCGACTCGACCACTGCCTGCTGACCACCGAGAACGTCCCGGACGCGGCACGGTTCATGAGCGAGGTCCTCGGCTTCCGGCTGACCGAGCAGCTCGTGACCAACGAGGGCTACCAGTTGATCGTGTTCTTCGAGCGGTCACGCCAGCCACACGACATCGCCTTCACGCGCGGGGCCAACGGCGGCCTGCATCACTTCGCGTACTGGCTCGACAGCTGGGCCGAGGTCGGCCGAGCCGCCGACATCTTGCGGATGAACGGCATCGACATCGACATCGGCCCCACCCGTCACGGCATCACGCGCGGCCACACGATCTACTTCTTCGACCCGGTCGGCAACCGCAACGAGGTGTTCACCGGTGGGTACAAGACCGACACCGATTGGGAAACGATCACGTGGACGGAGGATCAGCTGGGCAAGGCACTGTTCTATTACGAGAACCGTGTCGTCGAGTCATTCGTGTCGATCTACACATGAGCGTCACACGCGACGACGCTCCGCTGTACCTCGCCAACTACGCGCGGCGCAGGGCAGAGCCGATCGAGCCGATCCCCGGCGACGCTCACGCAGGTGAGGAGCCGGCCTTCGTGCTGCGCGCACGCGAGCGATCGACGCTGCGCGCCCTCGAGGAGCTCGATCGCGTCACTGCGCCGCCGGGGCGCACGGAAGAGTTCGCTCGCGAGACGGTGTCGCCGCGCGAGCAGTTCCCCGGCGAGTTCCGCAAGCGCGTCACGACCTCGATCGACGTTCGCCTGATCCGCCACGGCCAGACGCAGGGCTACATCACCGACGGCGCGCTGACGCCGCTCGGCCAGTGGCAAGCCCATCGCAAGGGCCAGGACCTGGCGAAGGGTTTGAAGGAGGGCATGACTGTCCGGTTCCCGCACGCCCCGACGGCGCGGGCCACCGAGACGGCCATCGGCGTGCGCAGCGGTGTGCTGCAGGCGCTGAGTCGCTACGGCATCGCCGATGTGACCGTGGAGGATCCGTATCCGCACGAGTCGTTCAAGAACTTCCAGGTGTGGGCGGGCGGTCGCGAAGTCGATGTGACCGCGGCGTTCCAGGAGTTCGCCCAGATCCACGAGGGCTACCAGCGATTCGGCGTCGGTGATCGGCCCGGTTGGATCACCGAGATGAACCGGTTCTACCGGGTGTTGCAGGCCGGCGGCGACCCGATCACGGTGTGGCTGACGCAGCCACTGTTCTACTTCGAGCCACCGATGATCGTCGTGCGCCGCCACTGGCAGGGCATCACCCAGATCGTCGACGAGAGCGGACCGAACACGGCGATCTACATGTGCGGCCACTCCGGTCCCATCCGCGCCGTGGCGGCGTCGGCAGTCGGGCACGACCCTGGCGAGCCGAACAACACCGAGGATGTGCGCATCAAGGTCTACGACGATCACGAGCACGCGGTGCTGACCTATCGCGGTCGCGGGTTGGAGCTCGAGATCCCCACCCTGGCGACACCGAGCTGGTATTCGTGAGCCTCGACACGCCACGCGCCGCGGACGTGACTCCGGCCGACGGGGGAGGCTTCGCCGGGTTCGGGGAGCCGGCGGTCGTGACGGTGTTGACCGTCGATGATGTCGAGTACTCCATCCTCGCCGATCCGACGATGGCCGCGTTGAAGGCCATCCGCGAGATCGCCGAGCATGTACGCCCGCGACGCGGCTGCCAGGAGGGCATCTGCGGCAAGTGCGAGTCGAAGGTCAATGGCCACGACACGCGCCTGTGCATCACGCCGATCGGCACGCTCGGTGGGGCGATCGTCGTCACGCCGGCGCCGCGCAAGAGCATCTGGGGCTGAGCACCCGGCCCACGCAGGCTGGGGCTGAAAATCACAAGAGTCCGACCGCTCGGGCTGCGATCGGACTCCCAGTGATGTGATTCGGATACAACCCCTCTGCTGGACGGGCTTGCGGGGTCGTGTTCCATCTTCCTCAGAGGTCGGTGTAGCCGCCATTGCACCTTGGTACTAGTACTCCTGTACCACCAGTCAGTCGGCGGCGATGACGTGCACGCTCGGCGCTGGTCGCCCGGGCGACTCGACGGTCGACGACGCCCACCCGAGATAGATGAGGGCGCTGATGTGGGTGCCGGCCTCGAAGCCGCACAACTCGCTGACCACGTCGTTTGCGCCCTTCGGGCACGAGCCCCAATAGCTGGCCAGCCCGTGGGCGGTCGCCGCGAGCAACAAGATCTGGATCCCGGCGGCGACAGCGTCGCGGTTCTCGGCGGTGCGCAGGTGCGAGTCGCCGGGGCTGGACCCGACGATCAGGGTCACGGGGGTGCGCAGGTACTTGGTGCGGGTCTTGTCGACCTTCTCCGGCGGGTCGCCGTGCGCCGCCATCGCGTCGGCAATCGCATTGCCGAGCCTGGCGCGCGCCTCGCCCTCGGCGACCGCGAAGCGCCATGGCCAGGTGCGCTTGTGGTTGGGGGCCCATTGGGCCAACTCGCACAACTCGTCGATCAACTCGCGCGAAACGGGGCGCTGCTTGTCGACGAGCATGCTGGTACGGCGGCGACGAACGAGGTCGGCGAGGTCGGTGGATTGCACGCGCTCATCATCGCAGCACCGGTGTACCGATCGTCGTCCCCTTCGTTCCGTTGATCGGAACAGTGACCTTGAGCGAACTGTGCAGCGGTGCAACAGTGCGACCGGCACGCGAAACCGAGGGGGTACGCCAGATGTCGTTCGATGGTGAAGCATTCGTAGAAGACATGCGCGAGGAACTGATCGCCTCGGGCCGCACGCTCGACAAGGCGAGCTGGGTCGAGCGCGTGGTGCAGGGCGAGGCCACGAAGGAAGAGCTCGTCGGCTGGGCCCGCCAGCACTACCACGGGGTCACGTTCCACACTCGCCGCTTCCTATCGATCTGGCTCGGGCGAATCCCGTACGAGATGACCGAGGCAGTGATCGAGAACATCGGCGAGGAGGTGCTCGGCATCCAGTCGAAGTCCGGCCACGGCCACCTCCACTGGCTGTTCCAGTTCACCCGTGCGCTCGGCGCGCCCGACGAGGTGATCACCGAGGCGACCCCCAACGTCGAGGCCGTGCTGAGCGAGAGCTTCCTGTACAACCTCGCTCATCAACGTCCGTGGTACGAGTTCCAGTTCGGTGCCAGTCTCGGGATCGAGAACCAGATCCCGCCGGCGTACATCCGCGCCGTCGACGGCTTCAAGCACCACTACGGACACCTGCTGGAACCAGACGACTACGCCTTCCACACGATCCACATCATGGTCGACGAGGACCACGGCGGCCACGTGGGTGAGTTCGCCGAGCGCTACCTCGACACCGACGCCAAGCGCCGGTCGGCGCGTGCTGCGTACTTCGCCGGCGCCGAGGCGACGCGGCGCTGCTGGGACGCCTACGAAGGGGTGTCGTGGTAGTGGCGGACCACGCCATCTTCTTTCACGACTACCACGAA
>JAYVOI010000301.1:0-8149 GCA_043758005.1 Ilumatobacteraceae bacterium | reverse complement strand
AGCCGATCGCGCCGTAGGCGCCGGTGGCCTCAGCGGGCGTCAGGTTCGCTGCGGAACACTGCGGTGACCGTCAACTCCTCGTCGACGTGCTCGATGGTCACCTCGTCCGACAACGAGTCGACGATGGCCAACCCGCGTCCGCGGAGCGACATCTCCTTCTGGGACAGGTTGCTGGCGGGTCGCCACTTCTCGCGCGGCGGTGGCAGTTGTTCGATCGGTCGATTCCGCACGGAGATCGAAACATGGTGGCTGTCGACCTGTGCGACCTCGATGCGGTAGGTCGAACCCGGCGACGCCTGAATCGCGTTCGATGCCAGTTCGCTGATGATGAGGGCGGCACGTTCCCTGGTCGCCTCGTCCGCAGCACGATCTGCAAGCCAGCCGACCACATCCTGTCTCGCGCTCTGCAGCGTTCGTAGGTCTCCCTCGTAGTCGCGGCGCAAGAGATCGGAGGGTTCACTCGATGATTGGTTCATCGCTTCCTGCGCTGTTCTGCGCTCGCCCTTGCGATGCGGTCATGCGGGTAGGAGCTTAAGCAATTTTGGGCGACGATGCTGTCCGTTGCGTCGCCCGGCGGGTTCGCCGCCTCATACGACCAGTGTCGTCCCGCCGTCGACGACCACGACATGACCGGTGATGTACGAATTGCGGACCAGGCCGATCACGGCCTCGGCACAGTCGTCGGGGGTTGCCGAACGGCGCAGGGGAGCGGTCGCCGCGACCGACGCATGCTGGTCCTCCCACTGCGACGTCCACGGAGTTGCGACCAGGCCGGGCGCGACCGCGTTCACCCGCACTGGGCCGCACGACTTGGCGAGGAGGGCCGTCATGTGGTTCAGCGCGGCCTTCGTCATGGCATAGGCGATCGAGGAACCAATCGGCCTCAAACCGGCGATCGAGGTGATGGTGACCACGTTGCCGTCGGGTGATTCGCGCAGGTGTGGCATCGCCTCCTTGGTGAGCCACCAGGTCCCGAACACGTTGACCTCGAAGGTCTTTCGGAAGATGTCATCGCTGAGCGCGTCGAGGTCGGCATGCGGCACCCGGGTTGTCCAACCGGCGTTGTTGACGAGGATGTCGAGTCGCCCGAACCGCTCGATGGTTCGGGCGATCAACTCGCGACCCTGGGGCTGATCGCTGATGTCGGCCTGCACATACATGGCCTCGGTCGGCAGTGAATCCCTGACCGCATTGCCCGCCTCGATCGACGACGACGAGTTGACCACGACCCTGGCACCGAGTTCGGACAACCGGCGAGCCGTGGCCTCGCCGATCCCGCTCGACGATCCAGTCACGATCGCCACCTTGCCATCGAGCCGGTCCATCGCGATCCTCCTCCGTGCGCAGTCGACCGAGCCTACGATCCCGGACCGTTCAGTGCCTCGATCACCGCGTCGAGGGTGACGCCCGTGACGTTTTTGAAGCCGGCGAGTCGGTCGTAGACGCTGGCGGCCGCCGAGCCGAACCCGGCGGGGAGACCATGCGCCGCGAAGCTCGTGGCGATCTCGTCCATCTCGCCGACGAATCGCCAGGCTTTCGGAGCACTACCGGTTGCAGCGCGCTCCGATTGCGCGGCCAAGCCGGACAGCGACGTCGCCCATTCGCCGAGCAGTGCATCCTCCACGCCTTCGGCGGCCGCCAGGGCGCGGATCGTCATCAGTAGTGCGGCTGTCCCTTTCGTCCACGCCGCGTAGCAGACCTTCACGGCGGAGGCCGCGCCGGGGCCACCATCGACGATACGAGTCTCGACCAGCGATCGGGCCCACAGGTCGGCAATCTGTGGCGCCCCGTCACCGGAGAGGTAGAGGCGCGTCGAGCCGGCGGACTGCGCCGGTGGTCCGACGATGCCCCCGTCGACGAAGTGGTCGAACGCAGCGCCGATCTCCCGTGCGGATGCTGGCGAGATGGCGTTGACGTCGACATACATGCCGTCGAATCCTGTGGCAACCACATCACGGGCGACCGCGGCGGCTGCCCCGGGTGGGCACACCGAGATGATCACGTCTGCGGCGGTGGCGAGGTCTGCAAGCGACCCGACATCGACCATCCCAGCGGCCTCGGCTCGGGCGCGTGTGATCTCCGAGCGTCCATCGCCGCACCACAGGCGCGTGCCGCCGCAGGTGGCGGCCAGCGATGCCCCCATGGCGCCCGGGTGCAAGAAGCCGACCGCTGGACTGACACGGTTGCGCGGCGGTGCCATGGGACTCAGTTTGATTCCTGAACTGCTCGGGTACCAGTCATTCCGCATCCACGTACCACAAGGAGACGAACGTGAGCGCTCACCTGTCAGATGTCCAGACGCTTCGGGACAACGCCCGAGCGCACATCGAGCGCGGTCCGTTGACCGAGGACTACGGCGCGGATCGCGAGCGGGTCATCAAGGTGCTCAACGAGGCCCTTGCCACCGAACTCGTTTGCGTGCTGCGGTACAAGCGGCACTACTACATGGCCGATGGCATCAACTCGGCGTCTGTCGCGGCGGAGTTCCTGCAACACGCGACAGAGGAACAGGGCCACGCCGACCAGATCGCAGCGCGGATCGTGCAACTGCAGGGCGAGCCCGACTTCAATCCGGCAACCCTCGTCGAGCGCAGCCACGCCGAATACGTCCCCGGCGACAGCCTCATCGACATGATCACCGAGGATCTCGTGGCCGAGCGGGTCGCGATTGCGTCGTACAGCGAGATCGTCCGCTGGCTGGGTGACACTGACATCACCACTCGTCGGCTGATGGAGAGCATCCTTGCCGTCGAGGAGGAGCACGCCGACGACCTGCTGACCTTCCTGAAGCAGTTCGGCGTCGATCTCTGACCACGGCGGTTGGCACCCGGCGCCCCGCTACGGGGCCGGAAGCGCCAAACGCTGGGTCGAACGTCAGGCGACGGTGAACGCTGTCATCGACAGCGAGCCCATGGCGTACCCGTCGATCAGCACCTCGGCCCCGTGGCCGGCGGCGTCGGCCAGACCGGCGATGTACAGCAACGGGATCAAGTGATCGGGAGTCGGAGCCGCGAGCCGGAAGTGCTCGTGGTCCTGGAGCCCTGTCACCGAACCCGGCTTGGTGATCATCGTCGAGATGGCAGCCTCGTTGAAGGATCGCGCCCAGGCGAAGGCCGCATCTGGCTGGTTCCACTGGATCATGCCGAGGTTGTGCACCACGTTCCCGCTCCCCACGATCAGCACTCCGCGCGAGCGCAATTCGGCCAACTGGGCTCCGAGGGCGACGTGGTATTCGAAGGGTTTGGAGGCGTCGACCGACAGTTGGACGACGGGGATGTCGGCGTCGGGAAACATGTGCACGAGCACCGACCAGGTGCCATGGTCGAGTCCCCAACTGTCGAGATCGCTGCCGACCCACGTCGGCTTGACCAACTCGGCGATCTCGGCGGCGAGATCGGGGTCGCCCGGCGCCGAGTACCGGATGGCGAACAACTCGTCGGGGAACCCGAAGAAGTCGTGGATCGTCTTCGGATCCGCCATCGCCGTGACAGCGGTCGCGTTGATGTACCAATGTGCCGAGACCGCCAGGATGGCGCGTGGTCGAGCGATGCCCGCGGCGAACGACTGCCACGCGTCGGTGTAGCGGTTCGTCTCCAACGCGTTCATCGGGCTCCCATGGCCGATGAACACTGCAGGCATGGTCGCTGGCGCTGTCATCGCGTTCCTCCACTGGTCGGGTGGTCCAAAGTATCGACCTGACATCTAGCGTGTGGCCGTGGAACAGGCGGCGGTCGAGGTCGAGCCAGGGCGCAGTCGGTTCTACCGGGTCACCCGGGCGGTGCTCGGCGCGATCTATCGCTGCTTGATCCCGGTGAAGGTCACGGGTGTCGAACACCTCCCCGTGCGCGGCCCGGTCATTCTCGCCGCCAACCACATCTCGTTCTTCGACACGGTGGTGCTGATGTTCTCCGTGCCCCGACGCACCTATTTCGTCGGGAAGGCGGAGTACATGGATTCGTGGGCCACCAAGCGGCTGTTCCCCGCGTTCGGGTTGATCCCCATCGAACGGGCAGCGGCGCGCCAGGCGATGGCGGCGCTGGGAGTTGCCGCGAATGCGTTGGAGCGCGGTCACGTGCTCGGCATCTATCCCGAAGGCACGCGATCGCGTGATGGCCTCTTGCATCGAGGTCACTCCGGTGTGGCTCAACTGGCTTTGATGACGGGCGCGCCCATCGTTCCGGTCGGGCTGGTCGGCACAGATCGGATCCAGCCGATCGGCGCTCGCGTGCCGCGTCCGTTCCGGCGTGCGGAGATCAGGTTCGGTCCGGCGATCGACCCGGCGTCGTACGGCGGACCGTCTCGTCGGCGACGGCAACTATTGACGAGCGACCTGATGGAGGCGATTCGCCAGCAGTGCGGCCGCCCGACATCGGACGACTTTGCCAGCGACGAGCCACCGTTGATCCGGGGCGGGAACGAGTCGGTGTACCAGGTGCATTGCGTGACCGGGCGAGGCGTGACATGGCACCAGGCCGCCAAGTTCGCAGTGGCGGAAGTGTGCGGCCGGCACGACGATGCCCGTGTCGGCGTGGTCCGTCGACTGCAGTGCCACGTCGAGCGAGACGGCGCCGTCCGGCTCAGCACGGAGCTGGCGATCTCTGTGAAATTCCTACCTGTGCAAGGAGCACCAGCATGAATGACAGCGTCTATCAGGTCGTCGAGTTGATCGGTTCCAGCAGCGACTCGTGGGAGCTCGCCGCACAGAACGCCGTGCGCGAGGCGTCGAAGTCGTACAAGGACTTGCGCGTCGCCGAGGTGATCGAGATGGATGTGCTGATCGAGGCAGGCGCGATCATCGCCTACCGGACCAAGCTGCGCCTGAGCTTCAAGTCGGGCACCTCCGCCTGAAACCGCAAGCGCCGTTGGGCCCAGGCCTTAGGTCCCGTGGGCCAGATTGCTCGGGACCTTCGGCCCTGTCTATGGGATGACCCCAGGAACGATCGTGGAGCCAATCTACCTGGAGGTTCCCATGCGCCGTCTCACCCGATCCACTGCAGCTGCAATCCTGATGTTCGGCCTCGTGGCCGGATGCGGGAGCGACAGTAAGAGTTCGTCTGACACGGCGGCACCCGCTGCTGGCGGCGATGTGACGGTTGCTCCTGTGGCCAACGGCACTCCGGTCGCGGTGACCGCCGGCGACACCTCCGACGTCGTGCAGACCTTGCAGGTCGATCCGATCACGGTCAAGGCCGGGCCTGTGACCTTCACCTTCAAGAACACCGGCAACCGTCAGCACGAGATGATCATCTTGAAGACCGACGAATCGCCGGATGCGCTGAAGGTCGGCGCTGACAACAAGGTCAGTGAAGACGCCAGCGTCGGTGAGATCAGCGAGACCGACGCCGGCAAGACGGTGACCAAGAGCTTCGACCTCACGGCCGGCTCGTATGTGCTCGTGTGCAACATCGAAAAGCACTACGGGCAGGGCATGCGTTCGGCGTTCACCGTCACAGCATGAGTTGGCCCCGCGCTGCAGTCGCGGGCGCGCTGCTGGTGCTGGTGGCGTTCGCTGCTCTGGTCTACGTGCCGGATCTGCTGGTTTCGCTTTCCGGTGTCGGCCGCAGCACGCGGGTCTTGCTGGCAACGGCGTGGTTCATGGTTGCAGGCTGCGCACTCCTCTGGGGACTGCGCAGGCTGCAGGCACGTGGGCTGCGCCGATGACCCCGGTCACCCCTGATGCCCGCTGGCTCTGGGAGAACGAGCCGTGCCGGGCAGCGTGTCCGGTGCACACCGACGCCGGGGGGTATGTCACGGCAATCGCCGAGGGTCGCTTCTCGGACGCATACCAGATCGCTCGGGCACCGAACCCGTTCCCCTCGATCTGTGGGCGAGTGTGTGCGGCACCGTGTGAGACCTCCTGCAGGCGCGGCACGGTCGATGCGCCGGTGGCGATCCGAGCGCTGAAGCGCTTCGTCTCGGAGCGCTATGGCGTCGAGAGCTTCGGTGGAGCCACGGAGTGGCACCGTGGGCATGGCGAGGTTCCTGCTGTAGGGACGACCTCTGTCGGCATCATCGGCGGCGGCCCGGGTGGCTTGGCGGCTGCGCACGACTTGCGCCTCGCCGGCCACCAGGTGACGGTGTACGAGGGCGAGCAGCGCCTTGGCGGGATGATGGTCATGGGGATTCCCGAGTACCGATTGCCGCGCTCGCTGATCGATCGGGAGACCGAGGCGATCGTGTCGTTGGGCATCGACGTGGAGCTCGGCTGCCGAATCGGTCGGGACCTCACGTTCGATCAGCTGCTCGAACGCCACGATGCGATCTTCATGTGCGTGGGCGCCGGCCGAGGGCGCGACTTGAACATCCCGGGCCATGAGCTCGACGGCACGGTGTCGGCGATCGAGTTCCTTCTCAACGTCAACCGTGGATTCAGGGTCGAGCTCGGCGAGCGCGTCGTGGTCGTCGGTGGTGGCAACGTGGCCTTCGACGCGGCTCGAACGGCGCTGCGCGCCGCCGCACTCGACGAACCCGCGCCCGACCCGACCATGCTCGGCGCCAGTGCCGGCGACGATGCCCGCCGAGGGCTGGCCACCACGTTCGACGCGGCGCGCGCCGCAGTCCGCGCCGGCGTGAAGCACGTGACGGTGATTGCTCTGGAGTCGTTCGAGGAGATGCCTGCCGCGCTCGAGGAGATCGAAGAAGCAGAGGCCGAGGGCATCACGATCCGCTACCGCCGTGGCCCTCACCGCCTTGTGGGAGACGCACGCGTCACCGGCCTCGAGACCATCGGTGTCGTCTCGGTGTTCGATCCGCAGGGCCGCTTCTCACCCACGTTCTCACCGGGTACCGAAGAGGTGATCCCGGCCGACACCGTGATCCTCGCGGTCGGACAAGCGCCGGATGTTGCATTCCTTCCGGCGGAGCTCGGCATCGAGCTCACCCGGTTCGGAGGCATCGCCGTCGATGCCTCGTTGCGATCGACGCACCCCAAGGTCTGGGCAGGCGGCGACGTGGCGTTCGGCCCGCGCAACCTGATCGATGCCATCGCCGACGGTCGTCGCGCTGCCGCGTCGATTGATGCGATGTTGAGGGGTGGGCCTGCACCGTCGACGCCCGATGTCGCCATCGAGTTGGAAGTTGAGCCGTTCTTCCGTCGCCTGGCAACCGGCTACGACGGCATCGCCCGGGTGACGATCCCCAGCGTGGCCCGCGATCGGCGGGTCGGCTTCTCGGAGGTCGAGACGGGCTACGACGAGGGCCAGGCAGTGCTCGAGGGCCTGCGTTGCCTGCGTTGCTTCGACAACATCATGCTGCACCCGGAGCTGTGCATCCTGTGCGGTCTGTGTGTCGACGTCTGCCCGGTCGATTGCATCAGCATCGTTCGTGCCGACCATGCGGGCGTCGGCGTCGAGAGCCAGTCGGCGCTGCTGCTGGACGAAGAATTGTGTATCCGTTGTGGCCTGTGCGTGAACCGGTGTCCGCCATCTGCTCTGGTCATGGTCAATGCCAAGGAGGTTGTGTCGTGAGCGATGTGTTGCCCGACAAAGCGCAGCCAGCGCCCGAACGTGACGCCCTCGAGCCTGATGTGTATCCCTTGCGGGAGGGTCTGTTCGCACGGGTTCGGCATACCGAGACGTGGCGCTCGGTGTTCCGCCACCCACACCTCGACACACCTCGAGGCCGGGCGCTGCAGTCGTTCTCCAACGTGTTCTTGCACGTCTATCCGGTGAAGGTGCCGGCGCGCGTGCTGCGCTTCCGCTACTCGTGGCGCCTCGGCTACATCGCCTCGGTGCTGTTCGGGATTCTGGTCGTCACCGGCGTGTATCTGATGTTCTTCTACACGCCGTCGGTGACGTCGGCCTATGGCGACATGCAGCAGTTGCGCACCGGCGTCGGCTTCGGCCAGTTGGTGCGCAACGTGCACCGATGGTCGGCACACCTCATGGTCCTGGTGGTCGTTGCCCACCTCGTTCGGGTGTTCCTCGCAGGTGCGTACAAGCGGCCACGACAATTCAACTGGGTGATCGGCATGGGCCTACTGGTCATCACCTTGATCTTCTCCTTCACCGGCTACCTGCTGCCGTGGGACCAGCTCAGCTACTGGGCCGTGACCGTCGGTACCAACCTCGTGAACTACGTGCCGGTGATCGGGAACCTGTTGAGCGGCCTGCTGATCGGCGGCGAACAGATCGGCCAAGCCACGCTGGTG
>JAYVOI010000300.1:0-8154 GCA_043758005.1 Ilumatobacteraceae bacterium | reverse complement strand
GTCGATCTCGACAAGCCCGACGGGTTCATCGGACGTGACGCGGTTGTCGCCAAGAAGGCAGCTGGGCCCTTGACTCGTCGGTTGGTGCAAGTGCTCGTCGATGACCCCGAGCCACTGATGTTCCACGGTGAGGTGCTACGACGAGACGATCGCTCGGTTGGGTACGTTCGTGCCGCGTCGTACGGCTTCACGCTCGGCGGTGCGGTCGGACTCGTGATGGTCGAAGGCGATCAGCCGGTGAATGCGGCCTACCTCTCCTCTGGCGCATGGGATGTCGAGATCGCCGGACGGCGGTATCCCGCGCGAGTGTCGATGCGACCGATGTTCGACCCCGACAACGTGCGGATCAAGGCGTGAGCGTGATGTTCGAGGGACGATTCATCGAGCGTGGCACCGCCGGCTACGACGCGGCGCGCACCGGGCCGCTGTTCAACACGCGCTATCCGTCGCGCTATCCGGCCGCCATTCTGGAGGCTGCCGGTGAGGTCGATGTCGTCGCCGGCGTGCGGCTGGCGAACGAACGCGTGTGGAAGGTCGCTGCACGTTCGGGTGGCCATGCGTTGGCCGGCTGGAGCGTGCGCGACGACGCGTTGTTGATCGACCTCGCCGGTCTCCGCGAGATGACGGTCGACATCGATACCCTGACGGCAACCGCCAGTCCGTCGACGCGTGGCGCTCGTACCTCGGCGACGCCGACCTGACCCAACGCTCGTCGAAGTTCATGGCTGACGCCAACTTCGCCAGGTTGCAGCGGCTGCGGGGAATCCACGACCCGCAGGGCCGCTTCTTCGACTTCTACCAGCGATCGGGGTGCGCGGCGAACGAGTTCGAGCCGCGCTGAGCGGTCCGCGATCGGGCGCCCGGAGCGCCCTTGACCGATCGCCGTGGGTGGCCGGCGTCCCTTCCGTTCTGGTCGAAGTAGTTGCTGATGACGATGGTGGCGATTGCGTTTCCGAAGTTCATGCCGACACGACCCAACCAACGGCTGCCAGATACAGATTCCTCATCGCCGAGTTGGCCGGAGACGTTGCGACCCCAACAGCATCTCGCGTGCGCGCAGAGCGCGGGATTGCATGTATCCGAGGTGGTTTCGGCGGGTCGTGAGCTGCGTGAACAGAACCATGGTCTCGAGTGCCCCATCTGCCCGTCGGCATGACCCGTCCCTGACGATCATGATCGATGCCGCGACCGCGACCGCCCGCACCGAGCTGGCCGCGTTCGATCGCGCCCTTGTCGCTCTCGGTGCCGAGAACAGGAACCTGATCCGGCTCAGCTCCGTCATTCCTCCGGCGACGACGATCCTTCGAGCCCCGACGCTCGATGGCGGTGAGTGGGGCGACCGGCTCTACGTCGTCTACGCCGAGCAGTGCGCCACCGATCGTGGGGCCGAGGCATGGGCAGGGGTCGGATGGGTGCAACACGAGGGGACCGGCGCGGGGTTGTTCGTCGAGCACGAAGGTGGATCGCAGGACGAGGTTCGCTCGTTGATCTCCGACAGCCTCGCCGAGCTGCAGGCCAGCCGAGGCATCGACCTCGGCACACCGCGGATGCTCGTCACCGGCATCCGATGTGAGGGTGACCCGGTCTGCGCACTCGTGCTGGCTGAATATGGCTCCGAGAGCTGGGACGCCATCTCGCCGGCCTCACGTCGCTGAGGTCGTGTCGGTCGTGGCGCGCCCGGGCGAGTTGACCAGAGCATCGCTGCTCTGCTGCGGGCTGTTCGTTGCCGAAGACCCGGGAATCATCGCCGCACGCCGAGCGCTGGGCGACGTGTGGAGCGGCACGACCTCGGGAATCGCCATCGATCTGCTCCTCGGCGTGACGATGACCGGGTACAACTACGCAGCGTCGCGCTACGTGGTGACGATCGGCGAGGCATCCACGATCGATGCCGCGATCGGCCGCCTCGGCGAGATGCGGGCAGCGGCGCTTGCCGCTGAACCCCGTCTGTGGCGACGGGTGATCCGGCGGGCGCTGCGCCGCATGAACCCGTTCAACCTGATCAAGTTCGGCGCTGAAGGCTTTGCCCGCATGGTCGAGACCCTGCGGGCAGGCGCCCATCGACGTGCCCTGGCTCGAGTCGCCGAGGTGCTCGGTGAGCTCGCCGCAGTGAACGTGCTGGGTGTTCCTGGCGCCGGCCTGGAGTCGGTCGCCCGTCGCGAACGAATCAGCAGCCGCACGTCGCTGCGCCACGCGGCGCTGTTCGTCGCGTCCTGGTTCACCGGAGCTCGTCTGCTCGGAGCCACCCTCGACGCGCTCTACGCCGTCCCCGTCGTCGGCGGAACGGTCGCGGCGCTGACGCACCTCTTCGGACGGTGCTTCGACACGGCCACCGATGTCCGTCGACCGGTCGGCGCCGTGGTCGTTGCTGTGGTCGTGGCTGCGGTGATCCGCTACAGCCGGGCCGTCGAGCGGGTCGCCGCGTCGATCCAGTGAGCGAGGCGTTTGAGGACCGGCGCCCCTGCCCGCCCTTTCGCGGAGCCGGAGTCGTCAAACGACAGACAGCGGCCTGCACGGCATTGCGCGGCCGAGTCCCTCGTGAATCGTCAGTGACGAAACCAGCCCTCGCGCGTCGCCGAGTTTCGTCACTGACGATTCACGAGGGTTCGGGGTCGGGGTCGGCACCGACGGTGAGTCAGCAGGTGACGGGGTTCTCGAAGGCGGGGTCGGTCGCGGTCGCGCCGAGCTCTCGCAGCACGACTGCCTTTCCCGATTCGACCGTCGTGCCACCGCATTGCGGAAGGGGAGCGGTCGCCGAGCTGCTCAGCAGCTCGACGGCAGCACGGGCCGTGACCTTCGCCGTCGACATGACCTCGGCGATCAATCCGGCGAATTGCGGTCCCGAGAACGAGCTGCCCGTCGCCAAGGCCTTGCCATCGATGATGTCGCCGCCGGTCTCGAAGCGAAGGCCCTTGGCATGTGTCGTCGGAAGGTCGACGCCCGTGGCGTAGAACTTGACCCACGATCCTCGGTTGGTGAAGTCGGCGAGAGGCGCAGTTCTCGACCTGCTGGTCCACGGGTTGCCGTCAGGGTCGACCGTGCCGTCGAGGGCGCCGACGCTGACGACCGACTCGAACGCTGCGGGGTAGTGCGGCCGCGTGGAGGCCACGTTCCCGGCCGAGGCAACGATCACCATTCCTTGCGGCAGCTTGGCGTCGAACTTGTCGACGACCTCGACCACGGCCTCCAAACCGACCGGCCGCAGGTCGGGTCCACCCACGACGTTGGGGTCGACGTTGCACGCCGCAGAACCGAACGCGTTGATGAGCACATCGGGGTAGTCGGCGATCGCCAGGGTGCGCAGCGACGAAGCCATGCCGCGTGCCGCCGAGACGTCGGTGAGCAGGCCGGAGCGGTCGTTGATGCGAACTTCCTGGATCGTCATGCCTGGGGCGATCGTGGTCAGCACGCCCGCGATCGCGGTGCCGTGGTAGGCGTGCGGGTAGTCGACCATCTTCGGTCCGTTGTTGACGATGTTGGCCTGCTCGTCGTCGGTGCTCGACAGCTTCGTCGTCGTCGGCAGGTCAGTGGGATTGAGGGCCGCCAGACCCGTGTCGTAGACCTCGACCTTCACGGTCGTGCCGATCTTGTCCGTCGTATTGGGTACGAAACTGCCCCGAGGTGTGGTGAGGGCCGACGTCTTCTTCGGATACCCGTACGGCCGGTAGTAGCTGTACGGCCCGCTGGGTGTGTACGCGTAGTCCGGCCCGCTGATCTGTCCCGACTCGCTGCGCAGCCGGCGGGCAAGGGTGACGATCTGATGCTGGAGGCCACCGGGCCGAGGCAGGAGAGTGACCGACAGAACCGGCGTGATCGCCGCACCGCCCGGTGGGGTCGGGAATGTGATTCGTTCGATCGGCCCGCCGGCCTCGTGCACGAGCCGCACCGTCTCGGCCGACGTTTGCGGATTGAGGCCGCAGCCGACGACCGTGGCACCTTCCGCGGCGAATCGCAGCGCGGCGGCCCGCCCCATGCCGACACCGGTGCCGGTGATGAGGGCGACCTTGCCGGTGAGCCCGGGCCATCAGGCCACGGCCGCTTGGCGCAGCAATGGGGCGACCTCGCTGCTGAACAGTTCGTGGCTGTGCTCCAGACGCTCGTGGTCGCGTTCGCTGAACGCGACGAGGAGATGGCCCGCACCGATCACCTGGCATTGCTCGATCAATTGCTCGGCCACCTGCTGCGGGGTGCCGCTGACGAACTCCTCGTCGCTGAGGGCCGCAATCGACTCGTCGGGGCGGTCGAGCAACGCGGCCCACGGGGGCAGGGGTCCGGCGCTGGCGGTCAGCACGTCGAGCAGGGCACGCTTGGCACGATGCACCGCCTCGCGTTGCTGCGACGGCGCATCGACGAACGTGACCATGCGACGCACCGCGATCTGCTCGGGGCCGTGTGGCTGCCCGGCTGCTTCGGCGCCCTGACGGTAGGCGTCGAACACCACCGCGACTTCTTTCGCTGACAGGAACCCGCCGCACGCCTTCCATCCGCGCTGGCCGGCCCGCTCGGCCGACGCCGCGCTGCGCACCGCGGTCCACACCGGCGGCGATGGTTGCTGCAGGCACCTCGGCAGGATCTCCAGATCGTCGAAGTTCCATTGCGTGCCGTGGTGCGAGATGACGGGATCCTTCAGTGCTGCGTCAAGCACATCGATCACCTCGGCGTGGCGAGCGGCAGCGATGCCTGGTGTGATGCCGACCACCGCGAGCTCAGGCGGGATGCCGCTGACGATGCCGATCTCCAGGCGTCCGTCCGTCAGGTGGTCGAGCATGGCGATCTCCTCGACGATGCGCCACGGTGTCGCGTACGGCGTGACGGATCCGAGCACACCGAGACGCAGCCGGGTCGTGCGCGCAGCCACGTGCGACAGCAACAGGTTCGGCGAGGGACTGTAGGCGGCGCCGAAGTGATGCTCGCTGAAGAAGATGCCCTCGAAGTCGCGGGTGTCGGCGCGGGTCCACAGGTCGATGTACCAGCGGAAGTGGTCGTGCACCGCCTGCGGATCCGACCGCAACTGCACGTCGAGCGGTTGATGAAAGAATTCGAACAACCACGGCTTGATCACGCTCGTTTCCCCCGGTCGGTCAGGCGCGGACACGCTCGATCGCATCGAAGAGGTCGGCGCCGGTGAGTGACTCGATGATATGTCCCGAGCCGGCGATGACATGCAACTCGACCGTGTACCCGAGGCCCTTCAGGGTCTGCTCGGTCTGCTCGCTCGCCTCGCGCCAACCCGTGTCGTCTCCGCCGACGAACATGCTGACGCCGATGTCTTTCAACTTCGACAGGTTCGGGTCGTCGCCCCCATCCTGGGAGTATCCGGGAAAGACCACGAGCGATCGGAAACGCTTCGGGAACGTCAACGCTGCCTTGAACGCCGAGAGGTCACCGTTGCTGACACCGGCGAGATCGAAGCGACCGCCTTCCGGCGGGTAGTCGGCGGCGATCTTGTCGAGCAGCTCGGGCACCAGATTCGCTGACGGGTCGTCGTAGAACAGCCCGGTCGAAGGCGCAGCGGGCGAGACCACCACCCATCCTCTGGCCAGGCCTTCGTCGTGCCAGCGACCCTCCACGACGCTGGCCGTCACGTCGATGTCTTGGCCGCCGGGTGGGAACGTGAACAGGACCTTGCCCGGCTGTCCCGTGGTACGCCCCGGGGGCACCAGCAACACGTAGTCGATCACCGTGCCGTCGCCCGTGGTGAACGTGAGGTGCTGTACGTCGGTCGACGCCGCGCCGGTGCCGGGAGTTGTGGTTGCGGCAGCGCTGATCGACGACGGAGCGACGCTCGGCGACGAAGTCTTGCTGTCACCGCATGCCGCGGCGAGCAGCACGACAACGAGAGTGGGAGCGACAACACGCATCGGTGCCTTTCTGCCGCACCGGCGGGCGCCTGTTCCTGCAACCTTGTCGCTGGGAGGTCGCTGAGCGACCTGGGTGCGACAAGGTTCGAGTGAAGGTCAGCGCGGGCCGGCTGTCGAGGCAGGCTCGAGCCGACGTTGACCGACGCCCAACGCGGCGAGCGACAGCGCCGCGGCAAGGACCGCGGCGACCAGGATGCCCAGCGTGGCGTTGGACCGCTGCGTCTCGTCGGTGAACGCCAGCCCGGTGATGAACAGCGCGACGGTGAACCCCATGCCGGCGGTCGTCGCGACGCCGAGTGACTGCCGTGAGGTCGCGCCACCGGGTGGGTCGGCGCGGTTCGTGGCGATCACGATCCTCGTTGCGACGAGGATCCCGAGCGGCTTGCCGACGACCCGGCCGACGATGATCGCCCAGGTGATCGGTGATCGCACCGCGTCGTGCAACACGCCGCTGCTCACGGTGATACCGGTGTTGGCCAGGGCGAACAGCGGAACGATCACGTAGCTGGCCCACGGGTGCAGCAGATGTTCGAGCCACTCGACGACCGACACCGATCCGCGGGCGATGTCGGTGGTCAGCATGGCGTTCTCGACCGTGCTGACGTCAGCCAGTTCCTCGACATCGACGAACTCCGGGGCGATGCGTGCCGTCGTGGGCGCCAGCAGGCCCATCGCCACGCCGGCGAGCGTGGCATTGATTCCGGCCTCGTGGAGCATCAACCACAGCAGGCAGCCGAGCGCGATGAAGATCCACTGCCGTTGCAAGCCGAAGCGTCGGCCGATGACCGCCACGGCGAGCACGGCGACCGCGGCTGCGAGCCAGCCCCATCCGATGCCCGTCGAGTAGAACGCGGCGATGATCAACAGCGACCCGATGTCGTCGACGATGGCCAGGGCCAGCAGGAACACCCGCAGCGCGGGTGGCACGCGACTGCTGGCGATGGCGAGGATGCCGAGTGCCAGTGGGATGTCGGTGGCGATCACGATAGCCCAGCCCCGCGGCGCGCTCCCGCCGGCGATGGCGAGGTAGAGCAGCGCGGGTGCCACCATGCCGCCCACCGCGCCCACGATCGGCAGCAGCGCTGCCCGTTTCGTCGCCAACTGCCCGCTGACCAGTTCGCGCTTGATCTCGAGGCCGACGACGAAGAAGAAGACGGTGATCAGCCCTTCGTTGATCCATTGGCGCAGGAGGAGATGCAGGGAATGGCTGCCGACGGTCAGCGATACCGGCGTGGTCCACAGGTGCTCGTACGACGACGACCACGGTGAGTTGGCCCACACCATCGCGGTGACCGCACCCACGGCCAACAGAATGCCTCCAGCGGCCTCGGTGTGCATGAAGTCGCGCAATGGCGAGAGTGCACGCGGAATCGGTTGGGGGGCGCGCGGTGAACGGCGGGTCACATGGTCTCCTGACCTTCGCCGACCAGACTTCCCGGCACGCCGTCAGCCACGGTAGTCGAAGTTGCCCGGTCGGCGTTCGACGGCCGGCAACGCATATGGTGGTGCGCGTGGCGATCAGCGAAGCGACGACAACGGTTGTCGACCGTCATTCGCAGCCGGCTTCGCTCGCCGTCCGGGCCACCCTGCTGACCATCGTGGTGTTCTTCGGGGGCAGCCTGCCCGCGTACAAGCTGGCCAGCGAGAGCTTCGGGCCGGCGACCACCAACCTGGTCCGGTTCGTATTGGCGGCACTGGTGCTGGTGACGGTCGCCCGTCGACGTCTGCACACCGCCAAGGCCCACGTTCGCACGTTGATCGTGATCGGAATGTTCGGTATCGGACTGATGGCCGTGTTCATGGGCATCGGTGTCGATCGCGGCTCGGCAACGATCGGGTCGATCGTCGTTGGTCTGGAGCCGATCGGCGTTGCCCTGGCGGGCGTGCTGCTGGTCGGTGACGCCCCGTCGCGCCGATCGATCGTCGCCCTGGTCGTCGGTTTCACCGGCGCACTCGTGGCCTCGGGGGTGTTCACCGAGCACTCCGGCCCATCGCCGGTCCTCCCGATCATCCTCCTGCTCGGCACCGTCATCGCCTTCTCGATCTACACCGCCTTCGTGCGTCGCGTCGGTCGTGGTGTCGATCCCCTCGCTATCGCAGCAGTCACGCAGGTCGGCGCACTGATCTTCGTGATCCCCGCGTGCCTCTTCGATGTGGTCGACGGTGGGATGTTCCGCGGCGATTCGGTGACGCCGAAGGCGCTGGGAGCCGTCATCTTCCTCGGGATCGGCTCGGCCATCGCCTATCTCCTGTTGTGTCTCGTGCTGTCGAACCAACCCTCGAATCGCGTCGC
>JAYVOI010000299.1:0-3498 GCA_043758005.1 Ilumatobacteraceae bacterium | reverse complement strand
TGCAGCGACTGCCAGCTGGCGCCGTCATCGAACGACGCGTGGATGCCGAGCTCGGTGCCCACGTAGAGCAGGCCTTGGCGATTCGGGTCCTCGCGAATGACGCGGCAGAACTCGTGCTGAGGCAACCCCGCGTCGATCCGCTGCCACGTGTTTCCGAAGTCGCCGGTGCGATAGACGTAGGGCGCGTAGTCGCCCATCTTGTGACGCACCACGGTCATGTAGACGGTGCCTGGCGTGTGTGGCGACTCGGCGATCATCGTCACTTGCGAGAACTTCGGCAGGTCAGCCGGCGTGACGTTGGCCCAGTCACCACCGTCGTTGGTCGACACGTGCACCAACCCATCGTCGGACCCGGTCATCAGCACACCTTGCTGGTGTGCCGACACCATCAACGAGAAGATCGTTGCGTACATCTCGGCGCCGGCGGTGTCCATCGTGAGTGGTCCGGAGACGCCCATGGTCTCGGGGTCGGCGTAGGTCAGATCGGGGCTGATCGTCTGCCAGCTGTGCCCCTCGTCGGTCGTGCGGAACACCTTGTTGCCCGCCGTGTACAGCACGTCGGTGTCGTGCGGTGAGAACACGATCGGGTAGGTCCACTGGAACCGGACCTCGGCCGTGTTGCCGTCGTGGTAGGCCTCCGGCCACACGTTCACGAGCTGGATCTGCTTGGTCGTGTGGTCGTACCGCTGCAGCGATTCGCCACCGCCAGGCGAACTGCCGATCGCACCGACGTACACGATGTTCGGATCGCCTGGCTTGGGCGCGACGTACCCGCTCTCGGCGGTACCCGGCGCGTAGCAATCGGCCCAATTGATCGCGCCCCGACCGTCCTGACTGGGCACGGCGATGCTCGAGTTGTCCTGCTGCGATCCGTACACCATGTACGGAAATTGGTCGTCGGTGGCCACGTGGTAGAACTGCGCGGTCAGCTGGTTGTAGATCGTGGACCACGATGCGCCGGCGTTGAACGACACCCAGGCACCCCCGTCGTCGCAGCCGATCATCCGGTCGGGGTTTGCCGGGTCGATCCACAACGCGTGGTTGTCGCCATGGGGCGTGTGGAACTCGACGAACGTGTTGCCACCGTCGATCGACCGCCACGCCTTCATGTTCATCACGAACACCTCGTCGGCGTCGGTGGGGTGGGCGATGACGTGCTGGTAGTACCACGGCCTCCAGCCGAGGTCGGGGTTCGACGACACCTTCTCCCACGTCTCGCCGAGGTCATCCGAGCGGTAGAGGCCGCGCGCGCGACCCTCGGCCTCGACCATTGCGAACACTCGGCCGGCGCGCGCCGGCGACACCGAGACGCCGATCTTGCCGAGGGTGCCCTCGGGCATGCCGGGGTTGTGGCTGATGTTCTCCCACGTGTCGCCACCATCTCGCGAACGCCACAGACCGCTGTCGGGGCCGCCGCTGTTGATCGACCAGAAGTTGCGGCGGGCCTGCCACATGGTGGCGAAGATGATCCGGGGATTGTTCGGATCGAGCGACACATCGACCGCGCCGGCCCGATCACCGACGTGCAGCACGAGCTCCCAACTCTCCCCGCCGTCGCGCGACCGGTAGAGCCCGCGCTCGGGATTGTCTTTCGAGGCATGCCCCAGTGCCGCGACGTAGACGACATCGGGATTGTCGGGATGCACCCGGATCTCGCCGATGTGACGCGACTCGGGCAGGCCGATGTGCCGCCAGGTGACACCGGCGTCGGTCGACTTGTACACGCCGTCGCCATGAGTGACGTCGATGCGGATCGTTGTCTCGCCGGTACCGGCATAGATCACGTTGCCGTCGGACGGTGCGACGGCGAGCGCGCCGATCGAGCTGGTCGTGAGGAAGCCATCGGTCACGTTCTCCCAGTACTGGCCGGCGTCGTCGCTCTTCCACACGCCGCCCGCAACGGCGCCGAAGTAGAACACCGCCGGGCGCTTCGGATCCGCGGCGACCGCCACGACCCGACCGCCACGGGTCGGGCCGATGCAGCGATAGCGAATCTGACTCAGAAATTTCGGATCGACAGTCGGCATGGTCGAATCCTTTCACTCGACCGGGTCGCCGTCATCAGCTGCGCCGCGTGAAGCACCTCCCCGCCAGATTCTGGTTCGAAGCGACGACTGCCGTGATCGGCTCGATCCTGTTCGTGGTCACGTTGTTCAGCCGTGAGTGGATCGAGGCGCTCACGGGTTGGGATCCCGACGGCGGCAGCGGCGCCCTGGAGCTGGTGATCGCGCTGTCGTTGTTGGCCGTCTCGGCCGTCTCGGTGCGGGCGGCGCACCGCGTCTACCGGGGCGCGGTCGCTTCGATCTAACTCTCACACTCCGTGGTCGTATTGGGACTAACGGCGGTCAATCGCGTGCCCAATGACTCCGGACCGGAACACCGAATGAGCGCATCCTGGTCTCATCGCCCCCTGATTGGGGTAGCTGACAAGAAAAGAGGAGGCAGCGCAAGTGAGTGTTCGGTGCACTGTTTCGCCTCGATTGTCGTGCGTGACTGCCCACTCACACCGCCGAACCGCTGTCGTCGCCGCCGCGGCCTTCCTCGTGGCCGGCTTCGTGGGGTCGGCCGCGACCGCGCAGGCACGCTCACCGATCGACACCGCCGGTGCCGACCACCGATTCGTCGCCGTCGCTGAACCCGGCGACTCCGACCCACAGTCGCCCGGGCCATCACCGCGCTACATCGTTCGCCTGCGCACCAGGCAGTCGCTGCAGGCCGCGGTGGTCGCCGAGGGAGCCAACGGCGACAACGTCGACACCGTTTGGAACCAGGCGCTCAGCGGCTTCACCGCCACGCTGTCGGGAGACGACGTTCGCCGGCTCCGACGGGACCCGAACGTGACATCGATCGAGCCGGATTCCATCGTGACCCTGACGAGCGAGCAAACCGGCGCGCCGTGGGGCCTCGACCGCGTCGACCAGCGCGCACTGCCGCTGAGCACGACCTACTCGTACGAGACGAACGGCAGCGGAGTGAACGTCTACATCGTCGATTCGGGGATCCGCAGCAGCCATCGGGAGTTCACCGGCAGGATCGTGCGAGGCATGTACGTCGACTTCGGCGACGCAACCGGCATCGAGGACTGCAACGGTCACGGCACGCATGTCGCCGGCACCATCGGCGGCACCACGTTCGGGGTTGCCAAGGGTGTCTCGCTGATTCCGGTGAAGGTCTTCGCCTGCAGCGGCAGCACGACCACCTCGGCGGTGATCGCTGGGCTCGACTGGATCATCTCCGACCACGCGGCCGACGTGCCAGCTGTCGTCAACATGAGCCTCGGAGGCCAGCCGTCCGCCGCACTGGATGCCGCCGTGAATGCAGTCATCGCCGACGGCGTGACCGTCGTGGTCGCCGCCGGCAACGCATCATCCGACTCGTGCACGTTCAGCCCGTCACGGGTCGCGGCCGCGATCACGGTCGGTGCGTCACAGGTCGACGATGGTGTCGCCGCGTACTCGAACTACGGACCGTGCAACGACCTGTTCGCGCCGGGTTCGA
>JAYVOI010000298.1:0-3499 GCA_043758005.1 Ilumatobacteraceae bacterium | reverse complement strand
GGAAGCTGATCGAAAGGTTTGACCTGGCTGCCCGTTTGCGAAATGGGGACTACGAGAGTGGTCGCCTTCGTATCAGGCTTGTGTTTGTCACCTCTGGTGTGCTGAACGGGCAGGCCAAGGGACTGGTCAACTCCACGAACCTCGCGAACCGACCTGGATTCCTGACCGTGTTCGACCTAGATCGCCTCGGTGGAGTTGCTCGATCAACAGTCGTGGCGGCCGTACCAGATGTTGGCGGCCACGCTCTTTGGTGATGGTTCGGCGTCGGTTCGTGGGGAGCGTTTGGCATTGGTTGGTGGTGATGTCAGTCTCGGGTGAGTTCGGCGGCGGCTTTCTTGGCGGCGGTGTCGTCGACGAGGTCTTTGCCGGCGGTGGCGGCGGCGATGAGCGCGGCGGTGGCGGCGTTGTTGAGTTGGCGGGGTAGCCCGTTGGCGACGCGGTGGAGTCTGGCGATGGCGTCGTCGGCGAAGAGTGGTTCGGTTCGTCCGGCGAGCGCGAGGTGGTGTTTGAGGTAGCCGGCGGTCTCAACGAGATCCAAGGGTTTGAGCTGGTAGCGGACGGCGATGCGTTGATCGAGCGCAGCGAAGATGCCCATGCGGAGTTGTCGGGCGAGGGCGGGTTGCCCGACGAGGATCCCAGCGAACGGCGAGGTGGAGTCCATGTCGGCGTTCGTCAGCAGACGGAGCTCTTCCAATTGGTCGGGGGTGAGGAGGTGGGCTTCATCGACGATGATCACCGGGCGGCGGTGCCGTTCGGTTTCTTCGTTGGCGAGCAGCGTCGCGGCTTGGTGCATGACTTCGGCTTTATGGAATCGGGGTGTGGCGCCGAGCGCGGTGACGATCGTGACGTAGAGCCCTCTGGTCCCGAACGCCGGGTTCGGGATGTAGATGATGTGATGGCGGGTCGGGTCGAGACCGTTGACCGCGGCGCGAACGGCGACGGTTTTGCCGGCGCCGACCTCACCAGTGATCACCCCGAGCGCGGATTCTTGAACGCAGTGCTGGATGCGGGCGACCGCTTCGGCATGAGCGTCACGGCCGAACAGGTTGGTGGCGGGGATGTTCTTCCCGAACGGGGTGCGAGTCAGCCCGAAATGCGCGACCCATGGCTGCAATGTGCGGCTCATCGGTCGCCCTCGCCATCGGTGTCGAGGCCGGGGAGTGGGATGTCGCGGAAGTGGATCGTGCCGATGGTGTCGTCTTCGTGGGCGGCTTGGACCATGCCCAAGTAGTCGATCCCGGTCGCCTCGGGTGCCGGTCTCGCAGCTTGAGGGACGGTCTTCGCGGTGTGTCGGCCGATGACGAATGGTGTCGCCACGCCGGCGGGTCGGTCGTCCAGGTAGACGTCGAGGCGGGTGAGGTCCTCAGGGTCGTATCTGACCTCGACCCGTCGCCCGACCAGGGCCGGGTCAACCGCGTAGGTGTTCCCTTCGAGCGAGATGGTGGCGGTCGTGGTGACCTTGCGGGTCGCGGCCCATCGGAACGCAGCGATGATCCGAGCCGGGTCGGGATGCACGACCGGGCGGCTCTGCCAACGCTCGATCGGTGCTTCGCCGGTTTCGGCGTGCTGTCGCCGGTTGGCGACCTGCTCGGCCCACGCTTCGAACCGGTCGTTCAACTCGGCCAGCGTGTCGATGCCGGTGTGTTCGATCTCGGTCAAGAACCGTTCCCGGATGTAACGGTTCAATCGTTCCTGCTTCCCGCGGCCTTGGGGCGAATACGGACGCGAGTGCACCAACCGGACACCCAACATGGCGCACGTGCGGGTGAGCGTGTGGTTGTGGAACGGGGCGCCGTTATCCGCGTACAGGACTTCGGGGACACCGCGCCGCACGATCCCTTGACGGAGGACGTCTTGACCGGCGCGGGTGTTCTCGACCGGCATCCACCGGCCATGGACCAACAGACGTGAGTAGTCGTCCACGATCAGGAACAGCCGGGCCCGGACCGACACCTCCGTCTTGGGGTGCGGGATCCACGGTCCGACGAGCACGTCGGTGATCCACCGCTGATTCGGATATTCGGCCTCGAACCGTCCGAACACTTTCGGCTCGGCAGCGAGCGCAGCGCGGTGCAACCCGCGCCGGCGCAACTGGCCGCGCACCGTCCGTTCCGAGATCGTCACCCCATAGCGCTGTCGGATGATGTCAGCGATCTGCGCGGCGGATCGGGCTGGGACCTCGACACGGAGTTTGGCGGCGATCTCAGCCAACTCCGGATGAGCCCGCACCACGCCGGCATCCGCGCGTTGCTGGGGACGCAACCCGTCGAGACCGGTCCGGCGCCAAGCCCGCAACCACCGGTCGATCGTGGTCCGCGAATACATCCGCTCCGACCCGTCCGGATGGGTATGGATCCGTTCCGCGATCCAACGCACGATCATCCCGCGCTCGGTCGGAGTCAACCGGGCCGCGGTCGCTTCAGCGATCACCGCGAACCGGTGCAACGCGACCCGTTCGATCTCTTCATTCGTCATGTCCATGTCCTCCTTGTCGCCCCGGGTTCGGGGATGGAGGCATGAAACGACGGTTGCCGAACACACGCCACGGCGAGGTTGTGTTGGCCGGGCCGATCAACGTCCCGCCGACGATCACCGACACGAACCCCCACACCGGCGGAGTCAACGTCGGCCACCGCCCGACAGCGGCCTGATGGGCCCAACCAATCGCCGCGACCGCCCCCGCTGACGGACCCGGCGGCCAACGGGCCGGGACCTGACCACCCAACTCGACCGTCAACGCCGCGAACCCCGACCACCACACCGACGCCCGCACACGGAACCGGCGCCACCACCCCCGCACCGTCGTGAACGGCACCCCGACCCGGCGGGCGGTCTCACCGATCGAGACCCCGCCAGCGACCGCCGCGACACTCTCGCCGATCACACTGACCGGGTCCTGACGGCCCCTGAGCAGGAACGACGGGATCAACCCATGCGAACAACGACATCCCCGGCACCGGGCACGACGAACCCATACCAGCAGCCAGCAACCATCGACACGCACCGACCGGCGATACCCCGACCAGAACCGCATCGGCATCGAGCACGACGGACACAACGGCCGCGGCACCACGACATCACGTCCGTCAGCAGCGTACTTCTCGACAGGAACCGGGCACGGCCATACGATGGCCACGAGGCCACGCCTCTCCGAACCCCTCCCGGCAGCCCAGCGACCAACTGAAGCCGAGAGGGGTTCCTCGCGTTTACAACAACGCGACACCCTCCCAGGCTCACCGAAGCATCGTCAACCAACGACGCCGATCACACCCCGCCCATCACCAGGAAGTCAGGCCGCCAACAGCAGCAAGTTGCGGCTCAGTGGATCGATGGTTGATCAGGCCGCAGGATCCTCGTTCGCGTTGGCTGCTCGCGGGGTGAGCGCGTCGCTCGCAGCCTCCGGTGGCGTTCGAGCGATCACATCGATTGAAAGGGTCAACGTCGCGTTCGTCCCGTCAATCGACACGGCCCATCGGCCCTGTTGTTCGATCGGGACGGC
>JAYVOI010000297.1:0-8197 GCA_043758005.1 Ilumatobacteraceae bacterium | reverse complement strand
CGCGCCTGCACCTCCGCCAGGTCGGCACGAATCGCCCGCGGGTCAGCGACGACGACGTCGACCATCACGTGCTGCACGACGACGCCAGGCTCGACCGAGGCCACGGGGGCTCCGGCCATCACCGTGGCACCGGCCGCGACCAGCACATCGATCACGGTGCCGTCGCACGGGGAATCGATGGTGTGGTGCATCTTCATCGACTCGATCAGCATCAACTGCTGGCCGGCGCTGACGGTGTCGCCTGCTGCGACGTCGACCGAGACAATCGTGCCCTGCATCGGAGCCTCGACCCGCATCTCCCCCATCCATCCGACGGTAGCTGGCGCGACCGAATACGGTTACTGTTGTGAGCGACCCGGTCGAGATCTCGGTGGCAGCGCACGACGTCACGATCACCAGCCCCGACAAGGTGTTCTTCACCACCCGACAGAACACCAAGCTCGATCTCGTCCGCTACTACATCGCCATGGGCGACGCGGTGATGCGCCAGATGCTCGATCGCCCCGTGCTGCTGCAGCGGTTCCCGAACGGCGCCCACGGGTCGAACTTCTTCCAGAAGCGCGTTCCCGATGGAGCGCCCGAGTGGCTGCACACCGCCACCGTGCAGACGCCCAACGGCACGCAGTCGCGCGCCCTCGTCGTTGCCGACCTGGCGCATCTCGTGTGGGCGGTGAACCTCGGGTGCCTCGGCTTCCATTCGTGGCCCGTCCGTGCCGCTGATCTCGAGCACTGCGACGAGCTGCGGATCGATCTCGACCCGGGCCCGGGCACGAACTACGGCATGGCCCAGGAGGCCGCCGCGGCGACCAAGGTGCTCTTCGACGAGCTCGGCATCGCCTCGTTCATCAAGACCTCGGGCAACCGCGGGCTCCACGTCTACGTGCGGCTGCACCCGACACACGACAGCGTGGCGGTACGCAGCGCGGCAGTCGCCGTGGCCCGGGAGCTCGAACGCCGTCACCCGAGCTTGATCACCGCTGCGTGGTGGAAGGAAGAGCGCGGCGAACGCATCTTCATCGACTTCAACCAGAACGCCCCACACAAGACCGTGTTCGCACCGTGGTCGGTCCGCGCACTGGACCACGCCCCGGTGTCGTTCCCGTTCCCCTGGGAGCTACTCCCGACGCTGCGGCCGCACGACATGACGATCGACACCGTTCCACGGTGGGTCGCCGAGCACGGGGACGCATGGGCCGCGATGAACGACTCGCCGCAGACGATCGAGCCGTTGCTCGACATGGTGCGCGCCGATCAGGCAGCTGGGCTGCAGGACGCGCCGTGGCCTCCCGTGTACCCGAAGATGGCTGGTGAGCCCCCGCGGGTTGCCCCCAGCCGAGCCAAGAAGCCGAAAGCCGAGAAGACGGAATGACTGCGCTCCCCATTGCCGATCACTGGTTCGAACGAACGACCATCGACGACACGATCACCCTGTTGTGGGAGCCGTACGTCATCCCCCTCATGCGATGCAACATCTGGCATGTGCGCGGCCGCGATCGGGATCTGGTGATCGACACGGGGATGGGGCTGATGAGTCTGTCCGACGAGTTGTCCGACCTGGTCGGCAAGACCGTGACGGCACTGGCGACGCATGGTCACGACGATCACATCGGAGGTCACCACGAGTTCGACGACGTGGTGGTGCACCCCGCCGAGGCTCCCCTGCTGTTGAACCCGCCGATCACGTCATTGGTCCCTCGCGAAGCGTGGGGTGACGATGTGGTCGATGCCCTCGAGGCCGCCGGCTACCCGATGCCCGAGCCGTTCTTCGTCACCGCCTTGCCCGTCGGAATGGCCACCGACAGCTTTCATCAACAACCGGTCGCGCGGGTGCGACTCATCCAGGAAGGCGACGAGATCGACCTCGGTGACCGGTGCTTCGAAGTCATCCATCTTCCTGGCCATTCGCCGGGTTCGATCGGACTGTGGGAGGAGGCCACCGGCACGCTCTTCTCCGGCGATGCGATCTACGACGGCCCCTTGCTCGACGAACTGCCCGAATCCTCGATCCACGACTACTGCCGGACCATGGAACGACTGCTGAGCCTTCCGGCGACGGTCGTGCATGCCGGCCATGACTCGAGCTTCGGCCGTGACCGGTTGCACGAGTTGGCCCGTGCGTATCTGCGCCGTCGACGAAGTTGAGCCAAATGGCCTATCCAAAGTCGCTTGCCAACCTCGACCTCGACTGTTTGAATGTTGATCACCAGAGAGAGGAGGTGGTCCAAACGATGACAGGTTTAGATTGTGGGACTCTGGAGGTGGTTGGCCGCTAACGGCCTTCGGACTGGACCGTCTGGCGAATCCCCGCCAACCTCCGCTCGAACATCTCACCGAGGCTGGTCCCATCGGTATCCATAGCGAGATGTCGAGTCTTCTATCAGTTCAATTTTGAACGAGGAGAGGTGTACCAGACGCCTCTCCTCGTTCGTATTCACGGCAAGGGTGCCGCGGCACGCCTAGATGCCGAGGTCGGCGGCTCTCGCCAAGACGCCCTGGCGCTCGGCCCCGATGGTCGTGCTGTCGCCATGACCGGTGTGCACCACCGTGTGATCTGGCAGCGCCAGCAAGACGTCGCGGATCGAGCGCAGGATGGTCGGCTCATCGCTGAAACTGCGACCGGTCGCGCCCGGGCCACCACAGAACAATGTGTCTCCGCTGAACACCACGCCGGAGGCGATGTCGTGGAAGCAGCAGCATCCGGGCGAGTGCCCGGGTGTGTGCAGGATTCCCAGCTCATGACCGGCGACGGTCAACACCTCGCCGGGCGTGACCACACCGTCGGGTTGCGCGTCGGGCCACACGACATCCCACAACATGTGATCGGCGTCGTGGAGCAGCACCGGTGCGTCGACGGCATCGCGCAATGGAACCGCCGCGTTGATGTGGTCGTTGTGGCCGTGGGTCAAGACGATTGCTTTCACCCGCCGGCCGTGGACGGCGGCGACGATCGCTGCCGCATCGTGAGCCGCGTCGAAGACGACGACTTCGCGATCGTCGCCGATCAACCAGATGTTGTTGGTGACCGCCC
The DNA here is from genome assembly GCA_043758005.1 of Ilumatobacteraceae bacterium. GTDB lineage: Bacteria > Actinomycetota > Acidimicrobiia > Acidimicrobiales > Ilumatobacteraceae > JAENVT01. The sequence goes on along the minus strand of JAYVOI010000297.1, from coordinate 5,169 downwards.
ACTCCCCGCCGTCGAGGGCGAAGATGCCATCGGTCGTGACCAGTTCGATGGTCACAGCACGACAACGCTGCGCAAGACCTCACCACGCTCCATCTTGTGGAACGCCTCCTCGACTGCATCGAGCGAGATCGTCTCGCTGACGAACTTGTCAAGCGGCAGGCGGCCTTGCTGGTGCAGCGTGACCAGCATCGGGAAGTCGCGCGACGGCAGGCAATCGCCGTACCACGACGACTTCAACGCTCCGCCACGACCGAACACTTCGATGAACGGCAACTCCAGCGTCATGTCGGGACGTGGCACACCGACCAACACGACGGTGCCGGCCAGGTCGCGCGCCTCGAAGGCCTGCCGATACACCGCCGGGTTGCCGATCGCCTCGATGCAGACGTCGGCGCCATTGCCACCGGTGACCGACTTGATGTATTCGACCGGGTCGCTCCTGCTCGAGTTGCAGGTGTGCGTTGCGCCGAACTCCTTCGCCCATTCCAGCTTGCGATCGTCGATGTCGACAGCGACGATCGTGTGCGCACCGGCCAGACGAGCACCGGCGATCGCGGCATCGCCGACACCGCCGCAGCCGAACACCGCGACGGAGTCGCCACGGCCGACGTTGCCCGTGTTGATCGCTGCACCGATGCCGGCCATCACGCCACAGCCGAGCAAGCCGGCAGTCGTCGCGGGCACCGCTGGATCGACCTTGGTGCACTGCCCGGCGGCGACGAGCGTCTTCTCCACGAATGCACCGATGCCGAGTGCCGGCGTGAGCACGGTGCCGTCGGTCAGCGTCATCTTCTGCTTGGCGTTGAAGGTGTTGAAGCAGATCCACGGCTTGCCGCGAAGGCAGCTGCGGCACGTGCCGCAGACGGCGCGCCAGTTGAGGATCACGAAGTCGCCGGGCACCACGTTGGTCACGCCATCGCCGATCGCTTCGACAATGCCGGCAGCCTCGTGACCCAGGAGGAACGGGAAGTCGTCGTTGATGCCACCCTCGCGGTAGTGCAGGTCGGTGTGGCACACACCGCACGCCTGCACCTTCACGACGGCCTCACCGGGCCCGGGGTCCGGCACGACGATCGTTTCGATCGACACGGGCGCGCCCTTCGAGCGCGCCACGACTCCACGAACCTGCTGTGCCATTCCAACCTCCGTGTCAGCGGCCCGAGAGGCCGACCCGGGCGGGAGGCTACTCGCCGCGCCGTCCGCGCCGACGCTCGCGGTCGGGTGCCGGACCCGACGGTGCAGCATTGACCAGCGGGCCGACCTCTTTGATGATGTCGTCGATCGTCGGCCTGGCGATCAGCTCGTCGAGGGACTGCCGCATGGCTGCGAGGTGCAACGGCGACGTACCGCAGCAACCACCGACGATTCGGGCCCCGGCCTTCACCGCGAGCTGCGTGTACTTGCCCATCAGCTCCGGCGTGCCTGTGTAGACCGCCTCGGTCCCGGCGAAGTACGGCACTCCGCAGTTGCCCTTGGAGATCAGGTGGGTGTGTGCATCGCGCTCGGTCATGGCCAGCAGCGAGACCAAGATGTCGCTGGCGCCGACACCGCAGTTGGCGCCGATTGCAACCGGTGGTACGTCCAGGCCGTCGAAGACGTGCGAGAGGTCGCCGGGCAGCAAGCCCATCATCGTGCGGCCGGCAGTGTCGAACGAGCAGGTCGCGGTGTACTGCAGGCCGGCTCGCAATGCCCCGGTGGCCGCGGCGCGAATCTCCTCGGCGGCCGACATCGTTTCGATCCAGGCGATGTCTGCGCCGCCCGCCTTCAGACCTGCAGCCAGCTCTTCGAACGATTCGATCGCGGCGCCCTCGGTGAGGGCGCCCAAGGGCTCGAACAGCTCACCGGTCGGGCCCATGGATCCGGCGACGACCACGGGCCGTGGGCATGCGTCGGCGACCTCGCAGGCGATCTCGGCCGCCAGCTTGGCCAGCTCATAGACACGGCCCTCGGCACGGTGCAGCTTCATCCGGTGACGGTTGCAGCCGAACGTGTTGGTCAAGATGATGTCGGCGCCTGCATCGACGAATTGCTGGTGCAAGGTACGCACCTTCTCCGGATGATCGGCGTTCCAGAACTCCGGCGGATCACCGGCACCAAGGCCACGTTCGAAGTAGTTGGTGCCTGTCGCCCCGTCGGCCAGCAGGGTGCGACCGGAGGACAGCAATTCGGCAAGTGAGGCTCGCATGATGGCCACCAGGCTACCGTCCGCCTACAGTCCGCACCATGGCCTCCCAGATCGAGCCACCACCCGGCGGCAGCGACGACGAACAGCTGTCCGGCATGGTGGCGGTGGCCGATCTGCCCTCGCTGCTGGCCGCGCTGGCCCACATCCGTCAAGCACCCGAGCTCCCGGGCGACGACTTGTACCTCGACCCGACGAAGCACCACGAGCCGCAAGGCGGCTGGTCACAGGAGCAACAGGCACGGGTCCGGGCCCTCGCCGTGCGCACGCTGATCGAGCTCCGCGACGCCGGCTGGCCGCAGCCACCCGAGCCGACCGCCGACGCTGTACGTCCGATCATCAGCTGGATGATGGGGACGGCGACGACCGACGACTACCTCGCACTCTTGCTCGAGGAACTCGGAGGATCGACCGCCGACCTCCGAGCGCCGACCTGGACCGCTGCCGAGGTGGCACCCGACCGACCTTTTCGTGTCGCTGTCATCGGCGCCGGCATGTCGGGCCTGCTGGCCGCCCACCGCTTGCATCAGGCCGGGCTCGACGTGGTCGTGTACGAGAAGAACCCCGAAGTCGGCGGAACGTGGCTGCAGAACACCTACCCGGGCTGCCGAGTCGATGTCGCCAGCCACCTCTTCTGCTACTCGTTCGCGCAGCGCGACGATTGGCCGCAGCACTTCTCGACGCAGCCGGAGTTGCTCGAATACTTCCAGCGTTGTGCGACCGACTTCGACGTGCGCCGGTTCATCAACTTCTCGACAACGGTCGAGGCGGTCACGTTCGACGACGGGCCAGCGACGTGGGACGTGCATACCGTCGACGAGGATGGCCGAGCGCAGACCGAACGGTTCCACGCAGTCGTCAACGCCACGGGTCAGCTGAACCGCCCGAAACTGCCCGACATCCCAGGTCGCGAGGCCTTCGAAGGCCCGGCGTTTCACTCGGCGGAGTGGAATCACGATGTCGACCTCACCGGCAAGCGTGTCGCCGTCATCGGCACAGGGGCCAGCGCCGCCCAGTTCATCCCGATCATCGCCGAGCACGCGGGCGAGGTGCTGGTGTTCCAGCGCACCCCGAACTGGCTGGCGCCGACCCTCGACTACCACGACGATGTCGCCGACGGTCAGCGATGGCTGCTGACCCACGTGCCCTACTACAGCCGGTGGTACCGGTTCTGGCTGTTCTGGCGATACGCAGAAGGGATGTTGCCGGCCGTGAAGGTCGACCCGGAGTGGGACGGCCACGGCCAGAGCGTGAGCGCCGCCAACGAAGAGATGCGCATGCTGCTGGGGATGTACATCGGGTTGTGCTTCGGCGATCGACCCGACCTGCTGGTGAAGGTCATGCCTGCGTATCCGCCGGCGGCCAAGCGAATCATTCGCGACAACGGCATCTGGTCAGCGACGTTGAAGCGTGACAACGTGCAACTGATCACCGACCCGATCGCCCGCATCGAGCCGGCCGGCATCGTCATGAAGGACGGCACGGAACACGACGTCGATGTGGTCATCTACGGCACCGGGTTCCACGCCTCGCGATTCCTCACACCGATGAAGGTCACGGGCCGCGGTGGTATCGACCTGCACGAGCAATGGGATGGCAACGCACGCGCCTACCTCGGGATCGTCACACCCAACTTCCCCAACTTCTTCATGCTCTACGGCCCGAACACCAACATCGTGGTCAACGGCAGCATCATCTACTTCTCCGAATGCGAGGTGCACTACGTGCTCGAGTGCCTGCACCATGTGCTGGCGACAGACGCTCGGGCGATCGATTGTCGCCAGGCGGTGCACGACCGGTACAACGAGCGCATCGACGAGGGCAACCAGTTGATGGCGTGGGGCGCATCGACGGTCAGCAGTTGGTACAAGAGCGACTCGGGCCGCGTCGCCCAGAACTGGCCGTTCAGCCTGCTGGAGTTCTGGCAGCAGACCCGCTGCATCAACAGCGCGGACTACGAGTTGCTGTAGCGGTTTAGTTGACGAAGCTCAGGTGATCGGTGTGAGCGGCGACTGACCGGTCAGCACGGCCACGGTGTTGCGAGCTGCCAACGTGGCCATTGCCGCGCGGGTCTCGACCGTCGCCGAACCGAGGTGTGGGATCAGCACCGCGTTGTCGAGCTCATTCAGGCCGGGAGCGAGCTGCGGTTCGTACTCGTACACGTCGAGGCCCGCACCAGCGATCGCACCGCTGCGCAGTGCAGCGACCAGCGCCACCTCGTCGACGATCGGGCCGCGGGCCGTGTTGACGAGGTATGCAGAGGAGCGCATCTGCTCGAACTGGTCGGGGCCGATGAGGTGATGGGTCTCCGCCGAGTACGGGCAGTTGATCGAAACGACATCGGAAGTCCCCAACAGCTCGTCGAGATCCAGTCGCTCCGAGCCGAGCTCGGCTTCGATGTCGGACGACACCGCGGTGCGGTTGCTGTACGCGACCGTCATCCCGAACGCCTTTGCTCGGCGAGCCAGTGCCTGACCGATGGCTCCCATGCCAACGATTCCGAGACGGCGACCTTGCAGGCTCGTACCCAGAAGCATGAACATCCCCCACTGCCACGGCTCGTTCGAGCGGACGATGCGCTCGCCCTCGCCGAGGCGGCGGGTGACCATCAAGATCAGGGCCATGGCGATGTCGGCCGTCGCATCGGTCAGCACGCCCGGCGTGTTGGTGGCGATCACGCCGCGTCCGCGACACTCGGCCACGTCGATGTTGTTGTAGCCGACCGCCACGTTGGAGACCACCTTGAGCTGCGGCCCGGCGGCGTCGAGGAACGCTCGGTCGACCTTGGTCGTCAGCAGCGTCAGGACCGCATCGGCATGGGTGATGCGCTCGTAGAGCTCGTCGATCCCGATCGGCTCGTCGTGCTTCCAGCCCCACACGTTGCCGAGTGGGCGGAGCACATCGAGTCCGGCATCGGGGATCCGTCCAGCGACGACGATCCGAGGCCGCGCCATCAGGCGGCCTCGATCCATTCGCGCAGCATGCCG
>JAYVOI010000296.1:0-8197 GCA_043758005.1 Ilumatobacteraceae bacterium | reverse complement strand
AGCGATGTCGAACCGGTAGGTCCGGTGCATGTTCTCGGTCGAGCCGAGGACCTCGCCGTTGAGCGAGATCGTTGCCAACGTGTCGAGGCCGTCGAAGCAGAGCTCGATGTGTTCGTGCCGGAGGATGTCGTCCGGCGGCGAGAAGGTGGTGACGTAGGCCCAGTCGCTGTCCGCGACCCACTGGACCAGCAATTCGTTGGCGTCGAGGAACGGGTCGGGGATCACTCCCGCTGCCAGCAGGTCGGTGTGCACGCAGCCGGGCACCGTCGCGGCGACCTCGGGCGGCATGGGATGTGCGTCGGGCACCCGCACGGCGTGCAGCCGCCACCCGTCGGTCAACGACGTGGACGCACCGGTGGCCATCGATGTCACGACCCTGGTTGGACCTCTCCAGACCTGGCGACCTCGGCGTACCACAGGGCACTCTTCTTCGGTGTGCGGTGCTGGGTGGTCCGGTCGACTGCGACGAGACCGAACTTGGGCCCATATCCGTGCGCCCACTCGAAGTTGTCGAGCAGTGACCAGGCGAAGTACCCCTCCACGGGCACACCATCCTCCATCGCCTGGTGCACCTGGGCGAGGTGGGCCGCAACGTACTTCAGGCGGTCGTCGTCGATGACACGGCCATCGACCACCAGACCATCAGGCATCGCCGCGCCGTTCTCGGTGATGAAGTAGCGCGGGAAGCCGTGAACACGGTGCAGCCCACGCAACAGATCCCCGAGCGCCGGCGGGTGCACCTCCCACCCCAACGCGGTCAGCGCCCCGCGAGCCTCGCGCTCTCCGTTCATGGCACCGATCATCTGGCGGGTGTAGAAGTTGATGCCCAGCATGTCGATCGGCCTGGCGATCAAGGCCATGTCACCGTCGTGGATCTCGGTCTGTGCCCAGCCGAGGCGGTCGACCGTGTACTGCGGGTAGCCGAGTCCGCCGATCGGGTCGACGTACCACCGATTCTCGAGATCGTCGACCAACTGCTGCCGGTCGAGCGCTGCCGGCGAGGTGCCGATCGGCGTGACCGGCGTGAAGTTCACCACGATCCCGACGTTGGCGCCCGGTGAGGCGGATCGAATCCGCTCCATCGCCATGCCGTGGCCGAGCAGCAGGTGATGGCTGGCGGCCAGCGAGTCGGCCAGGCAGGTGCGGCCGGGGGCGTGTTCGCCGGTGAGGTATCCATGGTTGGCACTGACGAACGGCTCGTTCAGTGTCATCCAGTTGGCGACCCGGTCGCCGAGCCGTGAGACGACGACATCGGCGTACTCGGCGAAGGCCTCGGCCGTGGCCCGCACCGGCCAGCCGCCGGCGTCTTCCAGGACCTGCGGCAGATCCCAGTGGTACAGGGTGGGGAACGGTTGGATGCCGGCGGCGAGCAACGAGTCGACCAGCCGGTCGTAGAAGTCGAGCCCGCGCTCGTTGACCGTGCCCGTCCCCCGTGGGAGCACTCGCGGCCAGGCGATCGAGAATCGGTAGGCGTTCAGGTTGAGCCGCTGCATCAGGGCGACGTCGTCGTCGACCAAGTGGTAGTGGTCGCAGGCGTCGGCTCCGCTGGAGCCGTCGGTGATCCGCCCCGGCGTGTTGCAGAAGCGATCCCAGATGCTCTCCCCACGGCCATCGACGTCGACCGCCCCCTCGATCTGGTACGACGACGTGGCCGATCCCCACCAGAAGTCGGTCGGGAATCGACGACCGGCCTCGACGGTGGACGCGCTCTGTTCGTGTGTGCTGGCAATGGTCACGGGTGCGATGCCTCCAAGTCGAGTCATCCTTGCCGCCGATGTGAGGTCAGTCAAGTAACTGCGGCGCAGCCGTGACCTGCGGTTTCGTCTGAAATCCTTGACACGAGCCGGTTTCAGGCTTACCGTTCGCCCTCACGAAAACCCGTCTGGCAGAAGTGCCAGCTGCGGTTGACGTTGCGTTGTCCCGCGGATAGTATCGAACGTTGCCGTGCGTCTTGTCTCTTGCTATCGCTATGCCCACTTGACCTTGCGCGCCCCAGTTCTGCTGTTCGCCGTCTCACCGCCTGCTGCCAAGGAGTAATTGTGGCCTCTCGATCCACGTCCCGCGAGCGTTACTCGTTCGCCAACCTGTCTGAGCCGCTGGAGTTGCCCGATCTGATCGCGGTCCAACGGGAGAGTTTCGAATGGTTCCTGAACGAGGGCCTGGCCGAGACGTTCCGCGACATCTCGCCGATCAAGGACTTCAGCGAAGCCCTGCAGCTCGAACTGGAGTTCGAGCCCGACGACGAGGACCTGCGCCCACCGCCGAAGTTCTCCGTCGACGAGTGCAAGGAAAAGGACATGACCTACAGCGCGCCGATCTTCGTGCGCGCCCGGTTCATGAACCGCAACACGGGTGAGATCAAAGAGCAGACCGTGTTCATGGGCGACTTCCCGATGATGACCGAGAAGGGCACGTTCATCATCAACGGCACCGAGCGTGTCGTCGTGTCGCAACTCGTGCGCAGCCCCGGCGTGATCTTCGAGCCGGGTGAGCGCTTCCGTCTCCGTAACCTCAGCAAGCACCAGCTCGTCAAGGGCACGGTTCACCCGTACCGCGGTGAGTGGCTGGAGTTCGACGTCGAGCACAAGCCCGGCAAGGACGTCACCGCCGGCACCCGCGTCGCTCGCAAGCGCCGCATGGGCATCTTCACCCTGCTCCGCGCCTGCGGCTACGACGAAGAGCATGCGCCCGGCTTCCTGGAGCGTTTCGTTGCCCAGTTCGACTTCCTCGAGGGTCAGTGGGAGAAGGAGAAGCACGTCGCACCGACGCAGAACGAGGCGTTGGTCGAGATCTACAAGCGGGCACGCCCGGGAGAGCCGCCGACGGTCGAGTCGGCACGCGCCTACTTCCGCAACGCGTTCTTCGAGAACCGTCGCTACGACCTCAGCCGCGTCGGCCGGTACAAGCTCGACCGCAAGCTCGGCGGAGAAGTCGCCAAGCTCGACGAGTTGTTCGGCAAGGGCACCCGCGAGCTGGGCGCCTACTTCCGCAGCGAAGGCGACGACCCGACCAAGCGCAGCATGAACAGCGATCCCGACGACACCGACGTGTTGCGTCCCAACGAGATCGTCGCTGCCGTCAGCTACATGCTCCACCTCGTGAAGCAGGAGCCCGGTTACCGCCTCGACGACCAGGACCACTTCGCCAACCGCCGCATCCGCAGCGTGGGCGAGCTGATCCAGAACCAGGTTCGCATCGGCCTCAGCCGCATGGAGCGCGTCGTGCGTGAGCGGATGACGACCCAAGACGTCGAGGCCATCACCCCGACGACGCTGGTCAACATCCGTCCCGTCGTGGCGGCGATCAAGGAGTTCTTCGGAACCTCGCAGCTGTCGCAGTTCATGGACCAGGTCAACCCGCTGTCGGGCCTGACCCACCGCCGCCGTCTGTCGGCACTGGGGCCAGGCGGCCTCAGCCGTGAGCGCGCCGGCTTCGAAGTCCGCGACGTGCACTTCAGCCACTACGGCCGCATGTGCCCGATCGAGACCCCGGAGGGCCCCAACATCGGCCTGATCGGTGCGCTCAGCACCTTCGCCCGGGTCAACCCGTACGGCTTCATCGAGACGCCGTACCGCGTGGTCAAGAACGGCAAGGTGTCGGGCGAGATCCGCTACATGGCCGCCGACGAGGAAGAGAACTACGTCGTCGCCCAGGCCAACACGCCGATCAACGCCGACGGCACCTTCAAGGACGAGCGCGTGCTCGTGCGCCGCAGCCCGCAGGCCGCCAGCTTGGAGGACCTCCGCAAGATGCTGGAGGCCGAGAGCTTCTTCGGTGCCACCACCGACATCGCCTCGGTGCCGCCGATCGAAGTCCAGTTGATGGACGTCAGCCCGAAGCAGATCGTCTCGGTCGCTACGGCACTGATCCCGTTCCTCGAGCACGACGACGCCAACCGCGCCCTGATGGGCGCCAACATGCAGCGCCAGGCAGTCCCGCTGGTGCGCGCCGAGGCGCCGTACATCGGTACCGGCATCGAAGACCGTGCAGCGCGCGACGCTGCCGACCTGATCCAGGCCACCGGCGACGGTGAGGTCATCGAGGTCAGCGGTTCGTCGATCACGGTGATGTACAAGGCAGCCGCCGAAGGCCAGGCCAGCGGCAAGCGGGTCTACCCGCTCAGCAAGTTCCGCCGCAGCAACCAGGACACGTGCATCAACCACCGCGCCCTGGTCAAAGAAGGCGACAAGGTCGTGAAGGGCACGATCATCGCCGACGGTCCGTCGACCGATCATGGCGAACTGGCGCTCGGCAAGAACCTGCTCGTGGCCTTGATGCCGTGGGAGGGCTACAACTTCGAGGACGCCATCATCCTCAGCGAGCGTTTGGTGAAAGACGACGTGCTGACCTCGATCCACATCCACGAGCACGAGGTCGATGCCCGCGACACCAAGCTGGGCCCGGAGGAGATCTCCCGAGACATCCCCAACCTCAGCGACGACATCCTGCGCGACCTCGACGACCGCGGCATCATCCGCGTCGGTGCCGAAGTCGGCCCTGGCGACGTGCTGGTCGGCAAGGTCACCCCGAAAGGCGAGACCGAGCTGACGCCGGAAGAGCGTCTGCTGCGGGCGATCTTCGGTGAGAAGGCGCGTGAAGTGCGCGACACATCGCTGAAGGTTCCTCACGGCGAGAGCGGCAAGGTCATCGACGTGAAGGTGTTCACCCGTGAAGACGGCCATGAACTGCCGCCCGGCGTCAACGAGCTCGTCCGGGTCTATGTCGCCCAGAAGCGCAAGATCTCGGTCGGCGACAAGCTGGCCGGCCGTCACGGCAACAAGGGCGTCATCTCCAAGATCCTCCCGATCGAAGACATGCCGTACATGGCCGATGGCACCGCCGTCGACATCATCCTCAACCCCCTCGGCGTGCCGAGCCGCATGAACGTCGGCCAGGTGCTCGAAGCGCACCTCGGCTACGCAGCCCGTTGGGGTTGGACCGACGCCAAGAACGGCAAGGTCATCGGTGATGCCCCGATCCGTGGCACCGAGTCCAAGACCCGGCCCAACACCAAGCCGAGCACCTTCATCGCCACACCCGTCTTCGACGGGGCGCACTGGGACGAGGAAGAGGCTGCCGGCAAGCATCCGACGATCCAGTCGATCTTCGAGAACCTCAATCCTGAGGGCGTCGATGGCGTTCGCATGATCCAGCTCGACGGCAAGACGCCGTTGCGCAACGGCCGCACCGGCGAGTTGTACGACAACCCGGTCACCGTCGGCTACATGTACATCTTGAAGCTGGCCCACCTGGTCGACGACAAGATCCACGCCCGCTCCACCGGCCCGTACAGCATGATCACCCAGCAGCCGTTGGGTGGTAAGGCGCAGTTCGGTGGGCAGCGCTTCGGTGAGATGGAAGTGTGGGCCCTCGAGGCCTACGGCGCGGCGTACTGCTTGCAGGAGCTGTTGACCATCAAGTCCGACGACGTGCTCGGCCGAGTCAAGGTCTACGAGGCGATCGTCAAGGGCGAGAACATCCCCGAGCCCGGCATCCCGGAGAGCTTCAAGGTGCTCATGAAGGAGATGCAGGCGCTGTGCCTCAACGTCGAGGTGCTCGCCGACGACGGTTCCGAGATCGAGATGCGCGAGATGGACGAAGACGTCTTCCGCACCGCCGAGGAACTGGGCATCGACATCAGCCGCAACGAGCGCGGCACCGACGAAGACGATCGCGAGCGCGAGGCACGTCGTGCCGCCCGCAACGCAAGTTACTGATACTGAAAACGCACGAGACGAAGAACCGAGAGAATCATGCTTGATGTGAACATGTTCGACCAGTTGAAGATCGGGTTGGCCACGGCCGACCAGATCCGCCTGTGGTCCCACGGTGAAGTGAAGAAGCCCGAGACGATCAACTACCGCACGCTGCGTCCGGAGAAGGACGGCTTGTTCTGCGAGAAGATCTTCGGGCCGACCCGCGACTGGGAGTGCTACTGCGGCAAGTACAAGCGCGTACGTTTCAAGGGCATCATCTGCGAGCGTTGCGGCGTCGAGGTCACTCGTTCGAAGGTCCGCCGCGAGCGCATGGGCCACATCGAGCTCAGCGCCCCCGTCGTGCACATCTGGTACCTCCGTGGTACCCGGAGCTGGCTGGCATATCTGCTGGCCGGCATCGAGCCGAAGGAAGAACTGAAGGCCAAGCAGCTCGAGAAGGTCATCTACTTCGCCGCCAACCTGGTCACCTGGGTAGACGAGGACGCTCGCCACGAGAACCTCGGCAACCTCGAGGCGGAGTACATCGAAGAGCGCGAGGCCATCCGCAAGGAGCTCGACCTCGCCATCGATCGCCGCATCAAAGATGCCGAGACCGAAGCCGAGAAGGCCGAGTCCGAAGGCGCCGACGCCCGCAAGGCGCGCAACGCCCTCGACAAGGAGCTCACCAGCATCCGCGAGCGCTACGAGATGGAGCTCGACCTCCTCGCCCGCACGTGGGACGAGTTCAAGAGCCTGCACAGCCGTCTGATCATCGACGACGAACTGCTGTGGCGTGAGCTGCGCGACCGGTACGGCGACTACTTCGAGGGCGGCACCGGTGCCGACTCGATCAAGTCGCTGATCGACCGCATCGACTTCGATGTCGAAGAGGTCAAGCTGCGCGCCGCGATCGACCACAACGCCAGCGGCCGCAAGCCGTTGTCGGCGCAGCGCCGCCAGAAGGCCATCAAGCGCCTCAAGATCGTTGCCTCGTTCAACCAGCGCGACGACCACGGTCGTCGCCTCAACGACCCGAAGGCCATGATCCTCGACGTCGTGCCGGTGATCCCGCCGGAACTGCGCCCGATGGTGCAGCTCGATGGTGGCCGTTTTGCCACCAGCGACCTCAACGACCTCTACCGTTGCGTGATCAACCGCAACAACCGCCTCAAGCGGCTGCTCGATCTCGGCGCTCCCGAGATCATCGTCAACAACGAGAAGCGCATGCTGCAAGAGGCCGTCGACGCATTGTTCGACAACGGTCGTCGTGGCCGTCCGGTCACCGGGCCGGGCAACCGCCCGCTGAAGTCGCTCTCCGACATGTTGAAGGGCAAGCAGGGACGCTTCCGTCAGAACCTGTTGGGCAAGCGCGTCGACTACTCCGGCCGTTCGGTCATCGTGGCCGGCCCGACGCTGAAGCTGCACCAGTGCGGTCTGCCGAAGCTGATGGCACTCGAGCTGTTCAAGCCGTTCGTCATGAAGCGTCTGGTCGACCTCGAGCTGTCGCAGAACATCAAGTCCGCGAAACGCATGGTCGAGCGTCGCCGCCCGCAGGTGTGGGACGTGCTCGAAGATGTCATCAAGGAGCACCCAGTTCTGTTGAACCGTGCACCAACGCTGCACCGTCTCGGCATCCAGGCCTTCGAGCCGGTGCTGGTCGAGGGCAAGGCCCTGCAGATCCACCCGCTGGTCTGCACCGCTTTCAACGCCGACTTCGACGGTGACCAGATGGCCATCCACGTGCCGCTGTCGGCCGAGGCTCAGGCCGAGGCCCGCGTCCTCATGCTCAGCGCCAACAACATCTTGTCGCCGGCATCGGGCCGCCCGATCGTGACTCCTTCACAGGACCTCATCATCGGTGGGTACTACCTCAGCGAGATCATGGACGACTCCAAGGGCACCGGCCGAGTGTTCCGCCACACCTGGGAGGTGTTGCGCGCGGTCGACGAGGGCACGCTCAACCTGCACTCGCTGATCACGCTGCGTCGTCCGGCGATCGGTGGTCGTCCGGCCGACACCTTCGAAACGACCGCTGGTCGCCTGCTGTTCGAAGAGGCCTTGCCGGCCGACTACACACTGCGCTTCGGTCACATCGACCATCTGGTGAAGAAGAAGGAGATGGGTGTGATCGTCGAGCGACTCAGCGACCACTATCCCAAGTCCGCCGTTGCCGCAGCTCTCGATGCGCTCAAGAACGTGTGCTATCGCTACGCGTCACAGAGCGGTCTGACGGTCTCGATCGACGACGTCAAGACACCGAAGGCCAAGAAGGCGCTGCTCGACGAGTACGAGGCTCGCGCCGACAAGGTCGAGACTCAGTTCCGTCGCGGCATCATCACCGACGGCGAGCGCCGTCAGCAGGAGGTGCGCATCTGGACCGAGGCCACCGACAAGGTGAAGGAGGCGATGGAGGCGCTGCTCAAGAACGGCGAGTTCAACCCCATCGACATGATGGTCGGCTCGGGCGCCCGCGGGAACATGATGCAGGTCCGCCAGATCGC
>JAYVOI010000295.1:0-3524 GCA_043758005.1 Ilumatobacteraceae bacterium | reverse complement strand
CACACCATCACCGGCCGATCGTGGGGTCACCGACCGGTCAAACGGCTCAGCCACGACCGTCGCGGCTGCGCTGGCGTGTGTGACGCATGCGCCTCGCTCCGGCACGCGCAACGCTCGTTCTCCGGCACGTCGCCGAGGACCCGCTCGACGTGAGCACCACATCCGGCCCATGTCGGTCGCTGGCACACTCTGCACGTCGCTCGTCTGCACATACCCCCCAGGGTACCAAAGAATCGGCTTGGCGCCCGATGAATTCCCCAAGAGTCAGGACTTGTTGCCCTACCCCCAGGGGTATCGACGGGCGAGAATGAAGGCGAGACAAGGAGCCACTTGATGAATCAGCACATCGTGATCCTCGGCGGCGGAACCGGTGGGACACTGGTCGCCAACCGACTGCACCGTCATTACCACAAGGCACACCGCGACGTCGCGATCACCGTGATCGACCAGGACAATCACCACCTGTACCAGCCGGGCCTGCTGTTCGTGCCGTTCGGGCTGGCCCACGAACAAGAGATCGTGCGGCCCCGCACGCAGCAGTTGCACAAGGACATCGAGTTCATCGAGTCGGGAATCGACCACGTCGACAGCAGCCGCGACATCGTCATGCTGCCCGACGGGCGGGAGATCTCCTATGACCTGCTCGTGATCGCCACCGGTTCACGCCTGGCACTCGACGAGACCGAAGGCCTCACCGGTCCCGGGTGGAACGAGAAGGTCTTCACGTTCTACGACTTGGCGGGCGCCACGGCACTCGAAGCGGCACTGGCCGATTTCGACGGTGGGAGGCTGGTGGTCAACGTCGTCGACATGCCCATCAAGTGCCCGGTTGCGCCCCTCGAGTTCTGCTTCCTGGCCGACTGGTACTTCACCGATCGCGGAATCCGCGACAAGGTCGAGATCACGTATGTCACGCCACTCGACGGTGCGTTCACCAAGCCGGTCGCATCGGCGACGCTGTCGTCGCTGCTCGAGGAGAAGGGCGTCCACCTCGTCACCGAGTTCAACACCGGCGAGGTCGACGGCCCCGGTGGACGTCTCGTCGGCTACGACGGCCGCGAAGTGCCGTTCGACCTGGCCGTGGTCGTGCCGATGCACAGCGGCGCCGACTTCGTCGGCCGCAGCGATGGTCTCGGCGACGACCTCAACTTCGTCCCGACCGACAAGTCGACGCTGCAGACGTTGGCCAAGGAGAACATCTTCGCCATCGGCGACGCCACCAACGTGCCGGCCTCGAAGGCCGGGTCGGTGACTCACTTCGAGGGCGAGGTGCTGGTCGACAACATCGTCCGCTTCCTCGACGGCCGCGATCTGTCCAGCAGCTTCGATGGGCACGCCAACTGCTTCATCGAGACCGGTTTCGGCAAGGCCCTGCTGATCGATTTCAACTACGAGACCGAGCCTCTCCCCGGTCACTTCCCGTCGCGCATCGGCATGCCCCTGTTGAAGGAGAGTCGCATGAACCACCTGGGCAAGTTGATGTTCCAGTGGTTCTACTGGCACGCCCTGCTGCCGGGCCGCGACGTGCCCGGCATCGGCGCTGACATGCCCGAGCACGGCAAACAACACCCCATCACCGCCCCTGAGGAGGCACTGGTATGAGTACCGCAACCATCGCCGGCACGTCCGTCGAACTGAACAACGAAGGCTTCTTCGTCGACCCGACACAGTGGACCCGCGAGATCGCCGTCGAGATGGCCACAGCAGACGGCATCTCCCCCATCACCGACCAGCACTGGCAGGTCATCGACTTCATGCGCAAGGAGTACTTCGAGAAGGGCACCGGCCCAACCGTGCGAGTGCTCGGCAAGACCTCCGGGGTCAGCGTGAAGGACCTCTACCGACTGTTCCCCAAGGGTCCGGCGAAGATGGCAGCCCGCATCGCCGGCATCCCCAAGCCAAAAGGATGCATCTGATCATGAACGATGACGGCAAGATCACCAAGGTTTCGATCATCGTGTCGAAAGGGTCCCTCGAAGGGATCTACCCGGCGCTGATCATGGCGAACGGCGCCCGCGCCGAAGGCATGGAGGCGAACCTGTTTTTCACGTTCTTCGGCCTCGACGCCATCCATCAGAAGCGCATCGACCACATCAAGGTCGCCACCGTCGGGAACCCGGCGATGCACATCCCCACCCTCATCGGTGGCCTACCGGGTATGAGCGGGATCGCGACGCACATGATGGCCAAGAAGATGGACGAGCTCGACATACCGCCCATTCACGAGTTCATCGAGATGATCGCAGACACGGGTTGCGGCCTGTACGCATGCAAGGCATCGGTCGACATGTTCGGGATGGAGAAGAACGACTTCGTCCCACAGCTCCAAGACATCATCACCGTCGGCGACTTCTACGATCTCGCCGCCGGCGGGCAGATCATCTTCACCTGACGCAGCGGCGGCACTGGATCTAGAGCGAGGTCGGTCGCCGTGTACCGGCCTCGCTCCGGTATTTATACCCCTAGGGGTATACACTGTCGGAGGCGAACCCCGCACCAAGGAGCCCGATTCAGATGTTCTTCCGCCAGTACTACCTCGACTGTCTCTCGCACGCGAGCTACTTGATCGGCGACACGAGCACGGGTCGTGCCGTCGTGGTCGATCCGCAGCGCGACGTCGCCGAGTACTTGGCCGACGCCCAAGCGCACGGACTGTCGATCGAGCAGGTGTTGGAGACCCACTTCCACGCCGACTTCCTCTCCGGCCATCTCGAGCTGGCGTCGGCGACGGGCGCCACGATCGCGTACGGCCGAGCCGCGGCCGGGCGCACCGAGTTCCCCATCGTCACCTTCGGCGACCGCGATCGGATCTCACTGGGTGAAGTCACGCTGGAGATCCTCGAGACTCCCGGACACACGCCGGAGTCGATCAGCATCGTCGTCTACCCCCAACTCAGCGACGACGCTCCATACGGGGTCCTCACCGGCGACACGTTGTTCATCGGTGACGTCGGCCGGCCCGACCTGCTTGCAGCGATCGGTGTCACCGCTGAGACGTTGGCCAGGCAGCTGTTCCACTCGCTGCACCACAAGCTGCTGATGTTGCCGGACACCACCAAGGTGTTCCCGGCGCATGGTGCAGGGTCGGCCTGTGGCAAGAACCTGTCTACGGAGACGGTGTCCACGATCGGCGAACAACGCCGCACCAACTATGCGCTGGCGTCGATGAGTGAGGACGAGTTCGTCGAGGCGGTGACCCACGGCCAGTCGGTGGCCCCGCTGTACTTCTCGTTCGCTGCGAACCGCAACCGCGAACTGCGCGAACTGCTCGCCAGCGACATCGCTGTTCCGAGTCTCACGATGAACGAGGTCCTTGCCCACCAACACGACGGGGCCGTCGTGATCGACGCCCGAGACGACATGGCCTTTGCCGCTGGGCACCTCCGTGGCTCGGTCAACGTCGGCCTTGGTGGCCGATTTGCCGAGTACGCCGGCGAAGTGATGGCGGCACAGACACCGATCGTGCTCGTGACGCCACCCGGCCATGAAGCCGAAGCCAAGGTGCGCCTGGCCCGGATCGGTTT
>JAYVOI010000294.1:0-3529 GCA_043758005.1 Ilumatobacteraceae bacterium | reverse complement strand
CGCCACCCAGCATGAGCCCGAACCCGACACCACCGAGGTTGCGGTAGAGCTGCGGGAACGCGACCGAGGCCGACCAGCCGACGATCACGTACACCGCTGTGAACAACGGGCGAGGCACCTTGACCGGAAGCCATTCCAAGGTCATCCCGACGACTGCCCCGCCCCATGCTGCGCACAGGACCACGACCTTCTGCCAGCCATCGAGCGCGACCGCCATGATCGGCGTATAGGCCCCGGCAATGGCGAGGAAGATGGCGGAGTGGTCGAGGCGGCGCATCACCGAACGAGCACGTTCGTTCCAGCGCAAGCGGTGATAGAGCGCCGAAACACCGAACATCGTCAGGGTGCCGGCAACGTATATCGTGAGCCACAACCGCTCGCTGGCCGAGGCCCCGGCCACCGCCAGCATGATGATCCCGAGCACGGCGATCACGGTGAAGGCGACCACATGTGACCAGCCGCGCAGCAGTGGCTTGACCATCAAATCCACGTTGTCGACGGTATCCGCACGATCGGGAGATACCTTCGGGGTTCCCATATGTTCACTGGCGAGACTGTCTGACACATGAGCACCACCGAGAGCCCATCCGCCGGCGCCACGGGCGTCGGCTTCGACATCGTTCGCGACCTGGTGAAAGCCGACAACGAGTCCGGGACGTTCGGCGGTCGCGTGCAAACACGATTCCCTCCGGAGCCCAACGGCTATATGCACATCGGCCACGCCAAGGCGATCTGTGTCGACTTCGGCATCGCCGCGGAGTTCGGGGGCGTGTGCAACCTGCGCTACGACGACACCAATCCCGACACCGAAGACATCGAGTTCGCCGGGTCGATCATCGACGACCTCACCTGGTTGGGCTTTCCGCCCGGTACGCCCCTCTACGCCTCCGACTACTTCGAGCAGCTGTATGTCTGGGCCGAGCACCTCGTCACCAACGGTCTGGCGTACGTCGACGATCAGGATGGGGAAACGATCTCCGCGCAGCGCGGCGGGTACGGCAAGCCGGGTACCGAGAGCCCGCACCGCGACCGCCCGGTCGACGAAGGCCTCGACCTGTTGCGACGGATGCGCGGCGGCGAGTTCGCCGACGGCTCGCATGTGCTGCGCGCCAAGATCGACATGCAGCACGAGAACATGCAGCTGCGCGATCCGGTGATGTACCGAATCAGGCGCGGGCACCATTGGCGCACCGGCGACGAGTGGGTGATCTACCCGACGTACGACTGGGCCCACGGTCAGAGCGATGCGATCGAGGGCGTGACCCACTCGCTGTGCACCCTGGAGTTCGACAGCCACCGCGCCCTGTACGACTGGTACCTCGAACACCTCCCACTGCCCGGCGACCAGCCGCGCCAGACCGAGTTCGCCCGCCTGGAACTGACCCACACCATCACGTCGAAGCGACGCCTGGCGCGATTGGTGGCCGACGGCGTCGTCGACGGCTGGGACGACCCGCGCATGCCGACACTGCGCGGGCTGCGGCGCCGGGGCTACCCCGCCGAGGCCATCCGCGCGTTCTGCAGTTACATCGGCGTCGCTCGCACCAACAGCCGGCACTCGATCGAGTTGTTGGAGTCGTTCATCCGCCGTCAGCTGAACGAGCAGTCGCTACGGCGCATGGCCGTGCTCCGCCCGCTCGAGCTGGTGATCACCAACTGGCCCGATGATGCTGACGGCAACCCGGTCGTCGAGCATCATGAGGTCGTCAACAACCCGGAGAACCCCGACGACGGTGTACGCATGGTGCCGTTCTCGAAGGTCGTGTACATCGAGCGTGACGACTTCATGGAAGTCGCCCCGCCGAAGTACTTCCGTCTCACGCCCGGGCGCGAGGTGCGGCTGCGCTCCGCCTACCTGGTCACCTGCACCGGTTGCGTGAAGGACGACAACGGCACGGTGATCGAGGTGCACTGCACCTACGACCCAGCGACGTTCGGTGGGAACGCGCCCGACGGCCGCAAGGTGAAGTCGACGATGCACTGGGTGTCGGCCGATCACGCCGTCGACGCGACGGTTGCGCTGTACGACCGGTTGTTCTCTGCCGAAGTACCGGGCGAAGCGACCGGCGAACCGATCGACGACCTCAACCCCGATTCGCGGGAGTTGCTGACCGACTGCAAGGTGGAGCCCGCGCTGGCCGAGACGACGGCGGGGTCGGTGGTGCAGTTCGAAAGATTGGGCTACTTCGCGCACGATCCCTCGACGCCGATGTTGTTCCATCGCACCGTCGGCCTGCGCGACGAATGGGCGAACATCCAAAAGCGCAACTAGCGGAGCGATGAGTGCCGACCAGCGGCCAACGTCGACAAGACTGCCCGCTATGGCACGAGGTCGGCTCCGGGTTTACCTGGGCGCCGCGCCCGGTGTCGGCAAGACCCACGCCATGCTGGAGGAAGGTGTTCGCAGAGCCGGTCGGGGCGCAGATGTCGTCGTGGGGATCCTCGACGACACCGGTCGCCACGGCATCTCGGCGCTCGCTGCAGGATTGCCGCACGAGTCGACGCTCGTCGGGCACGGCGGGGGCGCCGAGCTCAACGTGACCGTGCTACTGGAACGCCACCCGAAGGTGGTGCTGGTCGACAACCTCGCCCATCGCGTCGATGAGCGTCGTGGCCGGTGGGACGACGTCGAGGAACTGCTGGCCCACGGCATCGACGTGATCACGACCGTCAACATCTCCAATCTGGAGTCGATGGGCGACGTCGTCGCGTCGGTCACCGGCAGCGCCTCGGCGGAGACCGTGCCCGACTCGGTCGTGCGCGCCGCCGACCAGATCGAGCTCGTCGACATGAGCCCCGAGGCGCTGAGGCGCCGACTGGCCCACGGCCACGTGTATCCACCCGATCGCGTCGACACCGCGCTGGCGAACATGTTTCGCCCGGAGGTGCTGGGCAAGCTTCGCCAACTCAGCCTGCTGTGGCTCGCCGACCGGGTGGAAGAGCAGATCGAACGTCAGCTGACCGGCGCTCCTGACGACACCCGCGGGGTGCGCGAGCGGGTCGTGGTTGCGCTCGGCGGTCACGGCGGCGAGCACCTCGTGCGCCGTGCGGCGCGCATCGCCGGCCGCACCGGCGCGCACCTCGTCGGCGTGCACGTCGTCAGTCCCGGCAAGCCACCGGGCCTCGATCTGGAACGTCAACGCGGCCTGCTGGTCGGACTGGGAGGGGCGTATCGCGAGGTCGTCGGCGACAACGTGGCCGAGGTGCTCGCAGCCTTCGCCCGAATCGAGCAGGCGACACAACTGGTGATCGGTGCGGTTCCGGCGGAGATGGGATCACCCGCCAAACCATCTGTCGTCGGCGAGCTGATCGACCGGATCGGCACCATCGACGTGCACGTCGTGGGGACCGATGTCGTGGGTTCGCCACCCGATCCGGTGGCGGCCAACGCGGCAGGGCCGATGCGGCCGCTGCGGATGCGCTCGGCAGCGTGGGCACTGTGCGTCCTCGGGCTGCCACTGCTGACGGCGATCCTGGCTGCGGTCCGCCAACACGTGTCAGTCGGATCGGCGCTGATGATCGACCTCTG
>JAYVOI010000293.1:0-3529 GCA_043758005.1 Ilumatobacteraceae bacterium | reverse complement strand
CGGTCAGCACGACGAAGCTGCCTCGCGGCACACTGAACGAGATCTCGTGCACGCCCGCGCCACCCGCGTACGTCGCGCTGAGGTGACGCACGTCGAGCACGTCGAGCAGCACTCGGTCGGGCCGGCCGGTCTGCGGGCGGACGCGCGTCTGACGCAGCCCGATCGGCAGGACCCGGTCGGTGACGGTGTTGTCGACCTCGGTGTCGGCGACCAGCAACCGCATGCGATCGAAGGCGACGGCGACCTGCTTGCGGCGCGCCAGCATTCGCCCGACCATGCGTGGCAAGAAGCTGAGCCAGCCGAGGTACGCCGAGAACACTGCCAGTTCGCCGACGCTGAACTTGCCCGAGGCCATGCCCCCTGCGGCCGTGAGCAGCACCAGGCCCAGCCCGACATCGGCCGCGCCCTGGCTGAACGCCCACACGCTCTCGTCGAGCACTCGGTCGCGGACAGCGGTGTGGCGGCGAGCATCGACGAGCTTGCCGAGGTGGGCGATGGTCGGGTCGATCGCGTTGTTGACCTTGACGGTGGTGGCGGCAGCCATCACGTCACCCAGCAGGCCGCTGACGGCGGAGGCGGCGACGCGGTCGGCGGCGCGGTAGCGCTTGATGCGCGAGTCCAGCGTGCGGGTCGCCATCGCCACACCGATCAGCGGGATCAGCAGGACGAGTGCGGCGCGACCATCGACGCTGCCCAGCACCAGGCCGGCCAGCGCTGTGAACACGACGCCGGCGGAGATGTCGACGAACCCGTCGATGAACATCGTCACGTCTTCGACGTCGTCACGGAAGTGCGTGATCGCCTCGCCCGCCGAGCCAACCGGTTGACCGGCCTCCGGCCCGCCACTGGCGACCTGGGCGTTGAGCAGGTTGGCGCGCAGCAGCGATTGCATGTGCACCCAGGCCCGCGTCCACATCAGCGCGCCGAGGTGGATCGTGCTCATCCGGGTGACCTCGCACAGCACCAGTGCCGCACCGATCCAGTACACGCGTGGGTTGTGGCCGGTCGACAACGCGTTGAACCCGCGTCCGAGCAGCCACCCGCTGAGCACCGGGAACGTGAAGAACAGCACGAACAACAGGTAGCCCGCCCAGAAGCTGCGCGGTTCGTGCTGTGAGACGCGCCAGCCGAGTCGCCACACGCTCATGGCGCCACGACCTCGTCGTGCGCCAGGTCCAGGAGATGGCGGTACTTGCTGTCGAGGTCGTCGGTCAGGTCGGTGCGGTCGCCGTGCTCCACGACGCGTCCGTGATCGAACACGACGATCTCGTCGACGTGGCGGAGCGTCGACAGCCGATGGGCGATGATCAGCGTCGTGCGGCCGAGCGTCAATCGGGCGACAGCATCCTCGAGCAACGTCTCGGTGACGGGGTCGACGCGTGCCGTTGCCTCGTCGAGCACGACGATGTCGGGGTCGCGCAGCCACACCCTGGCGAGCGCCAGCAACTGGGCTTCACCCGCGGACAGACCGGCGCCGCCGGCCCCCAACGGGCGATGGATGCCGCCTTCGGCGAGCGTGCCCAGTCCCGCGTTGCGAAGCGCGATCACCACCGCGTCATCGGTCGGCGCGTCGTCGAAGAGCGTGACGTTGTCGCGCACGGTGCCACTGAGCAGCTCGACCTCCTGCGGGATCAGTGCGACACGCCGGCGCAGCTCGCCGATGGGGATCTCGGCGATCGGGACGCCGCCGAGCCGCACGGTGCCGCTGGTCGCCTCGACGAGGCGCAGCACCAGTCGCGAGAGCGTGGTCTTGCCGCTGCCCGTGCGCCCGACGATTCCGATCGAGCGCCCGGCCGCGACGTTCAGATCGATCGACTGCAGCACGATCTGCTCGTCGCCGTAGTCGTACGAGACGTCGTCGAACTCGATGCTCAGCGGGCCACTCGGCGGCATCGTGGTGCCGTCGTCGCGGATGTCGGGCTCGACGTCGAGGAGGTCGATCACCCGCACCATTGCACCGTTGGCCTTCTGGACGGTCTCCAACTGATCGACCATGTCTTCGAGCGGACGGGAGAGCAACAAGACGTACTGGAACAACAAGAAGGCGTCGCCGACCGAGATGATCCTGCGGCTGACCAGCATGGCGCTGACGACCAGCGACACCACCGACCCGGCCGCCACCGAGCTGTCGACGGCCCACCACATCCGAAGGAAGGCCTTCTCCCGGCGCACGGCGCTGCCCAGTGCGTCAGCGCTGTCTTCGACGAACCGCCACATCGCATGGGCACCCGCGCCGTTGGAGCGCAGGTCCTCGGCGGCGGTCAGCCGTTCTTCGATGCCCCCGTACAGACGGGCATACGAGCCCATCTCGTCCGATGACTCGCCGACTGCACGGTGGCGGCCGTGGACGACCACCGCGACGGCCAACACCACGTACACGAAGGCCCCCAGTGCCAGTCGCCAATCGACCACGATCAACACGCCGATCATGCCGACCATGGTGAACAGGGCCCCTGCGGCGCGTGGGATGACGCGGCCCATGAAATCCGAAACCGACGTCACGTCGCCGTCGACGCGCTGGATCAGCTCGCCCGGCGTGTGCTGGCGGTGAAAGGCGTGGCTGAGCCCCAGAACGTGGCGGGCCAGGCGGATGCGGATGCCGTTGGTCGTGTGCCAGGCCGTGACGGTGGCCACCCAGGCGACCGCCATGTTGATCAGCTGGGTCGCGACGGCGACGATCAGGAACAGCACCGCCAGCCGGGTCAACTGCCCTGTCGTCGTGCCTCTCGTGGCCTTGTCGACGATGTTGCGCACGATCAGCGGGCCGGTGAGGATCAGCCCCGATCCCGCGGCGACGAGCGCGCCGAGCCAGGCCCAACGCCAGGCGTCGGGTCGCAGCAGGGCGGCAAGAGCGCGCCAGCGAGATGTTGCGGTGGGCATGGAACGATTCTTCCCCCCCGAGCCCTCGAAACACGGCCGATTTTCCGGCCTCGGTCGTCGCCGCGATGGTCACCGGGGCGGCGGCGGCAGGCTGCTACCGTTGCTCGGGCCGCATTTTGCGGCTGGGGCTTGGCGTTGAGTTCCTCGGGCGATAGCATTGCACCTCGGCCCAGACCAGCTTCGCGCGTGCGGAGCAGGTGTTGGCTGCAGCTCTCCCCGTTCGAAAGAGGCCCACTCTGCCCAAGCCAAAAGACGACGCCATCGTGCTCGAAGGCACGATCCTCGAATCTCTCCCCAACGCAATGTTCCGGGTCGAGCTCGAGAACAGCCACAAGGTGCTGGCGCACATCTCGGGAAAAATGCGGATGCACTACATCCGAATCCTCCCCGGCGACAAGGTGCAAGTGGAGCTCACCCCATACGACCTCACCCGCGGTCGCATCACGTATCGATACAAATAGCCAGAACCAAGCCAAAGGCCACAATGAAGGTTCGTCCGAGCGTCAAGAAAATCTGTGAGAAGTGCAAGGTCATCCGTCGGCACGGCCGTGTCAGGGTGATCTGCGAGAACCCGCGTCACAAGCAGCGTCAGGGCTGAGGAAGAGTTTCGACATGGCACGTATTTCCGGCGTCGACATCCCCCGCGAGA
>JAYVOI010000292.1:0-18350 GCA_043758005.1 Ilumatobacteraceae bacterium | reverse complement strand
GCTTCGTGCGAATGGCATCGGTCGTGTGGAGCGAAGCGCCGTACGCGGCCATCGCCCTGGCAATGCTCGTGGTGTTGACGCGCCGGCCGATCACCACTCGAACTGCGGGCCTCGGCGGATTCCTCGCCGGCGTCGGCTTCCTCACCCGCTACGCGGGCGTTGGCCTGATCGCGACCGGGGCGGTGATCGTTGCCGCTTCGGCGTGGCGGGCCGTCGATCGCGTTGCACTGGTGAAGCGTCTCGGCGCATTCGCAGCGGGCGCGTTCGGCATCAGCGCGGTGTGGATCGTTCGCAACCTCATCGAAGGTGGTCAACCACTCGGCCCGCGATTCGAAGGCGGGGCGAGCGAGCCGCTGTCGCAGACGATTCGTCTGGCATTGATCGGCACGGGGCACATCGTCGCCGGAGATGGCTGGTCGGAATCGGCGAAAGCGCGGATCGGCACCGCGACAGTGATCGCGCTCGTGGCGCTGGCCGCCCTCGCACTCCGCAGCCGCAGGAACCTGATACTGGATCTCGGTATCACGGCGTTTGCCGTCACGTCGTTCGTCGTGCCGATCATCGCTCGCAGGGCGACCGCGAACGACATCGAGTTGCGGGTGATGTCACCAATGCTCATCCCGGTCATCTACTTCGCCACGGTCACCCTGGATCGGCTGTGCACGAAACGGGCCACGGCGATTGCCGGGATCGCGTTGCTGGGATGGTGGATGTATCAGGGCGTCGCCTTGGCGGCGCGCTTCCCCGACCTTGCATCAGGCAGCGCCGGGTACAAGGCACAGTTCGCGCCACAGTTGTACGACGTCATCGACAACCTTCCGGCGGACGCCAGAATACTCACCAACAATCCGCAACGGGTCTGGTGGTTCACGCACCGGGAGCCGACGTTGATTGGATTCACCAGGCCGCGACCGGGTAACAGCCACTACCCGCTCGACGCCGCGCACACGGTTCTCGAGGCCTGTTCAGGGCATGCGTATCTCGCCTGGTTCAACAGCTTGCAGAACGCGGGCGCCAGCCCGACGCAACGACGCCCCGATCTCGCCGCGTTGGTCGATGTGCAGCTGGAATCGTCGGTACCCGGCGGCGACCTGTATCGCCTCGCTCCCCTCGACGCCAGCGCGTGTCCATCGACTCGACAAGGATGACGTGATGACCGCCCTCGACGATCTCGTCAAGCTGCTCGACCTGGAAGCCATCGAGGTGAACATCTTTCGCGGCCGCTCCCCCGACGAGAGCCGTCAGCGGGTCTTCGGTGGCCAGGTAGCCGGTCAGGCGTTGGTCGCCGCGACCCGTACGATCGATGATCCGGGCAGGCAAGTGCACTCGTTGCACGCCTACTTCCTGCGCCCAGGTGACCCGCTGGTGCCGATCCTGTACGAGGTCGACCGAATTCGCGATGGTCGCAGCTTCACCACGCGGCGCGTCGTCGCCATTCAGCACGGCAAGGCGATCTTCAACCTGCAGGCCAGCTTTCACGTTCACGAAAACGGTGGTGACCATCAGCTGACGATGCCCAGCGATGTCCCGCCGCCGGAGTCGTTGCCCGACTTCAAGACTCGCATGGCCCCGTACAAGGATCGGATGGGAGTGTGGTTCGACCGGCCACGGCCCATCGACATCCGCTACACCGATCGTGATCCGTTCAACCGCCAGGACAATCCCGCCGATGGGCAGCGGGTGTGGATGCGCGCCGATGGCCGACTGCCCGACGACCCCACGTTGCACGCGTGCATCGTCACCTACGCCAGCGACATGACCCTGCTCGACACCACGGTGTTGCCGTTCGGCGTGTCGTGGGACAGTCCCGGGATGCAGATGGCCAGCCTCGACCACGCGATGTGGTTCCACCGGCCCTTTCGAGCCGACGACTGGTTGCTCTACGACCAGAAGGCACTGTCGACCAGTGCAGGGCGCGGGTTGGCAGGTGGGGCGATCTTCACCAGCGACGGCAGGTTGGGAGTGACCGTCGTCCAAGAGGGGCTGGCGAGGGTGGGTCCGAGATGAACGGACGTCGATCGATGTTTTGCTGTGTCATTGGCATGATGGCGATGATCGCGCCCGGTTGCAGCAGTGACGCGTCGAACGTCTCGGCCGGCGCCGCCGGTGCATCAGGTTCCTCCTCTGCGCCGCCCTTGACCTCCGCAGCGCAGCCATCCGACGCGAACGGAGCTGCGACCGCGGCCACGTCACCCGAACTCGCCAAGTCTGCGGGCGACCCTTCGGTTGCCTTCAACAACATCGGTCAGTTCTCGCTGCCTGTCGATCTCACCTTCCGCCCGACCGACGGTTTGATGTACGTCGTCGAACAGGGCGGCACGATCGTGATCATGAAGAACGGGCGGACGGGCGCCACCGCCCTTGACATGACCGACCTCACCGACGCCGACGGCGAGCGTGGTTTGTTGGGCTTGGCCATCTCGAAAGACGGCAGCTTGGCCTACGTCGACTACACCAACAACGACGGCAACACCAGGATCGACGAGTACGCGGTCCGCGCCGATGGCACCTTCGACAAGGCGACGCGCCGACAGGTTCTCGGCTTCGATCAGCCTTTTCCGAACCACAATGGCGGTGACCTCATCTTCGGACCGGACGGCATGTTGTACATCGGCACCGGCGATGGTGGATCCGCCGGCGACCCGGACAGGCGGGCGCTCGACACGAGCGAGTGGCTCGGCAAGATCCTGCGCATTGACCCGCACCGCAGGGCCGACGCCGGTTACACGGTGCCGGCGGACAATCCCTTCGCCGGTGTCGACGGGGCCCGGCCAGAAATCTGGTCGATCGGCCTTCGCAACCCGTGGAGGTTCAGCTTCGACCGCCAGACAGGCGACCTGTGGATCGCCGACGTGGGCCAGGACCGGTGGGAGGAGGTTGACGCCGCATGGGCGGCCGAAGGCGGTGGGCGGGGAGTGAACTTCGGATGGAGTGCATTCGAGGGCAATCACCGCTTCAACGCCGACCAATCGGCCGACCGTGTCACACCCCCGATTCACGAATACGAGCACCTCGGCCAGGACTGCTCGATCAGCGGCAGTGCTCTCTACCGTGGTTCGGCGATTCCGGCGCTCGTCGGCTGGTATGTGTTCGCCGATTATTGCAGCGGCCAGGTCAGGGCGCTAAAGATCGCGGATCACGCCGAGGTCAAGCAGGTCGGGCTCGGCACTGTCGCGAATGTCGTCTCGGTCAACGAGGGGCCCGACGGCGAGCTGTACGTGGTGTCCGGCGGTGGCCAGATCTATTCCGTGATTCCGGCCTGATCAAGCCACCCGCTCGAACTTCGCGGTGCGGCCGGGGATGTCGGTAGATGCCACACGCACACGTATGTCGTCGCCGGGCGCCAGGTGCTGGGCATCGACGCGGGCGACGACGGGGAGATCGCACGCCTGGAAGCGCGCCCCGCGGTCGTCGACGTCGGTGACGACCGCAGCGAAGGTCCGCTGCGTCTGCGCACTCAGCAAGGCGACCTCCGCCAGATCGACGACTGCGCGATCGATCTGGTTCGCCGCGTCGTCGGCACGTCTCATCACGTCGGGCAGCTTTGGAAACGCCGCGGCAACCTGTTCGGGCACCGCCTTGCCGTTGGCTATTGCCAGCGTGGCCATCACGACATACCGGTCGGCAAGGCGTCGCAGCGGCGCTGTGGCATGCGCGTAGGTCGCAGCCATCGCGGCGTGCCACGGACGCTGTCCGGGGGTGAACGGCACATAGGAAGCACCGCCTCCGGCGCGGCGGATGGCCATCAACAGCGCCGCGGGCTTCGGGGCCTTGGCGCTCAGCGAACGCTCGAAATCGCGCAGCGATGTCGACGCCGGCCATTCGATTCCGAAAGCTCGCGCCGTGTGACGCAGTCGCTGTTCGGCACGATGGTCGGGCTCGGGCATGATCCTGAACAGACCCGTCGCGGCGCCGTACAAGCTGTCGGCGATCGCCAGATTGGTCGCGAGTGACATCGCCGCGTTGTCGTCCTCCGACTTCAGTCGCGGCCGGAACGAGATGTCGTATCCGCCGTTCGCGGTGGCATGCACCTCTTGTTCGAATGGCTCGACGCGCGCTGCACCACGGACGTCTTCGGCGTGGGCGATACGTCGCGCCAACTCCCCGAACGCATCCGGCAGCTGCGCCGGCTTGACCGTCTCGTACGCCAGCTTCGCGGTGCTGCGGATCAACGCTCGCTCGACACCATCGAGCCTCGACTGGCCTTCGCCGTCGACGCGCACATGGAAGACGATCGCCGGTCGCGGTCCATCAGGCAACAAGCTGGCAGCACCCTCTGCAAGCACAGGTGGATAGAGCCCCGCCTTGCCGTCAGGCAGATACAGCGTTTCGCCACGCTGCCACGCTTCGGTGTCGAGCGGGTCGCCATCATCGACGAACCAGGCCACGTCGGCAATCGCGTAGTGCAACAGCACGTCGCCGCCGGCCATCTCGATGTGGAAGGCCTGATCGAGATCCGTCGACGCTGCCGGATCCAGCGTGAGGAATGGCCAATCCGTGTGATCGACGTGCGCCGTCGGTGTTCGTTTGGCTGCAGCGTCGGCGGCCATCAAGACGGCGGCCGGGAACTCTGCGGGAACCTTGAACTGTTGGCGAATGCCTCGAAGACCTTCGACAATTTCGTCGGTGAGATCGGCTTGGATGCGCACTTAGCGGCGAGCCCCCATGAACATCGTCTTCAACGCGTCGTAGTGCTCGATGCAGTGCCCGGCACCCATGACGACGGCCTCGAGGGGCATTGTCGACATCTTCACCGGCACCTGGGTCTCGCGCTCGATGCGTTGGGCCAGACCGCGCAGCAGGCCACCACCACCGACCAGATACATGCCACGCACCAGGAAGTCCTGGGCGAGCTCGGGCGGGGCCTTCGACAAGCAGCGCACCACTGACGCGGTGATGCTGCTGATGACATCGTCGATGGCGACGCGGATCTCTTCGGGTGTCAATACGACGGTCTTGGGCAGGCCGCTCATCAGGTCGCGGCCACGCACCTCCGCCTGGTTCTCGTCGTCGGTGGGGTCGGCAGAACCGATGGCGACCTTTACCTCTTCAGCGGTGCGCTCGCCGATGGCGATGCCGTGCTCGCGGCGCACGTAGGCCTGGATCGCTGCGTCGATGTCGAAGCTGCCGACGCGCACAGCCTCGAGGGCCACGATGCCACCAAGGCTGATGACAGCCGTCTCGCTGGTACCGCCGCCGATGTCGATGACCATGTTGCCGACTGGCTCGTCGATCGGCAGGTCGGCACCGATGGCGGCTGCCATCGGCTGTTCGATCAGCTGGGCGTCGGCAGCACCGGCGCGGCGAGCCGCGTCGGTAACGGCGCGACGTTCGACCTCGGTGATCGCCGACGGCACGCAGATGACAACCTTCGGTCGGGTGAATCGGCTCACACCCACTCGTTGCAACAACAGGCGGATCATTCGCTCGGTGATCTCGAAGTCGGTGATTGCCCCGCCACGAAGCGGGCGGACCGCAACGATGTAACCGGGCGTCCGCCCGATCATCTGCCAGGCCTCGCGTCCGGTCGCCAGGACCTCGCCCGTCTGGCGATTGAGGGCGATGACGGACGGCTCGTTCAACACGATGCCGCGGCCCTTCATGTAGACCAGCGTGTTGGCCGTCCCGAGGTCGATTGCAAGGTCACGAGCCATGGGTCAGTCCGTCGGCTCGTGCGGTCCGGGGCCGGGACGCTTGCCGAGATCGCCGTTGTTGCCCGGTGGCGCGGGACGGACGCGGTCCATCACTTCGCGGCGCGACTCGGGCGACAGGGCATCGATGTGCCGGCGGAAGCTGGTGAGGCCGGCGTCCTGACGTGGCCGACGGGTGTAGGCGATGAGACCGATGACGAGCAACAGCAGGGCAGCTGCGGCCGCAATGACGACCGTCACGACGAGATCCGCCGACCGGACGAGGTCGGTACCGACGCAGCATCGACCGGCACGCCGGCCGCGACGCCCCAATCGGAGCCACCTTGCCAAGTCTCGTGCTTCCAGATCGGCGCGCTCAACTTGAGGGCATCGATGGCGAATCGGGCGGCCTCGAAGGCTTCGGCGCGATGCGGTGCGCTGACCACGGCGATGACGGAGCTCTCGCCGAGCGCCAGCGTGCCGGTGCGATGCATCAACACGACCCGGCCGGTCTCGGGCCACCGTTGGCGCAGCTCGACGTCGATCGACTCGAAGCGCGGCACGACTTGCGACTCGTACGCTTCATAGGTCAGCGACTCGACATGGTCGCGCAACACACCCTGGTCGTCGAGTGCATGGTCGCGTACGGTACCGCTGAACAGCACCACGGCGCCGCATTGGGGAAGCACCGCCCATTCATAGGCAGCAGCGATCGGCAACGCATCATCGGTCAGGCTGAGCCATGAGTTACCGCTAGCCGGAGGTTGCACGACTACCCATCGTAGCTCGCCGCTCGGCAAGCGACACCGGAGTGGCAGGGGCGATGCCCACAGTGACGTCCGGCTCGGTAACCTCTCCGGCTCGTGGAGCGGAGTGAGTGGCCCGATGACGACGCGCCTGATGACGCGCCCGACGACGCAACCGCGAGCCGCGCCTATCCACCCGCACCACTTCCCGCTCATGAGCGCCAGTGGCGTCACCCATCCGAAGTGGGCCGGGCGGTGTGGACGCACGCCGAGCCACCCATCACCATCGGCCGTGGGCTGCTCGTCACCACCGGGGCGATCGGCGGGCTGCTGTCTCTTGCAGTGCTGTGGGCCATGCTTCCGTCTGCCGGCCGGGGTGGTCAGGCGGCGCCGACCGTCGTCACCAGCCGAGCCAACGATCCGTCGAGCTCGGCAATCACGGTCAGGCCCGAGACGCTCGTGGCGACATCGCTCGATGCTCGGGCACCGTCCACCACGGCCGTGCAAACAGGGCCCCTCAACGCCCCCGCCTCCGAAGTGAGCACGACGACGACACTCGATCGTCCACAGGGGACCGTCGGCACGCAGGGCTCCGAGCTCGTCCAGACACCGGTCGCCGTCGGCATCGGCGACTCGTTGGTCATCACCACCGCTCGCGCAGTTCGCGGCCGCACATCGGTGACGGTGATCGGCGCGGACGGTCAGCAACGCGACGCAACGGTTCTGATGGTCGACACCCACCTCGGCCTCGCCGTGCTGTCAAGCGATCCCGCCGCCACCGGCACGTCGTACGGAATCGGTCCGGCGGCCAACCCCGGCGACGTCGTGACGGTGATGGGCGCCACGCCGGCGTTGGCAAACGTCGGCATCGACGAACTCGGGCGCCTCACGCTCGATTCCTGGGCAGGCAAGATGGCCGAGGGAACCCCTGTCGTCAACGCCGACGGTCTGTTGGTCGGGATGTGCAGCCGCGGATCATCCGGGCCCGAGTTGGTCAGCGTCGCCAATGTCGGTGCGATGCTGCCGCCACCGGGCAAGCCGCAACCGGCGCCGTGGCTGGGTATCCATGTCGTTGCCAATGACCAGGGCGTGCCCACGATCGACGCAGTCGATCCCAACGGCCCTGCCGCCGCGGTCGGTCTGGTCGTCGGCGACGTGATCGTCGCCGTCGACGGCACGTCGGTGCCCAGCGTGGATCAATTGAAGATGGCGATCTCCGGGCATGCGCCCGCCGACGTCATCACGCTCACCGTCACGCACCCCGACCAGAGCTCGACCGA
The DNA here is from genome assembly GCA_043758005.1 of Ilumatobacteraceae bacterium. GTDB lineage: Bacteria > Actinomycetota > Acidimicrobiia > Acidimicrobiales > Ilumatobacteraceae > JAENVT01. The sequence continues at coordinate 10,694 of JAYVOI010000292.1, read as the reverse complement.
CGTCGCCGTCACCCTGGGTTCCGCCCCCTCGATGTAGCTCCGAGGATGCGAAGCCACGCGGGAGCGGCTGGGCGCGAAGTGCGTAGTCTCGATGCGCACTGTGTGCATTGAAACTACGCACTTCAGCACACCAGTGGAACGAACCGCGACTCGCCGATAGGTTTCGGCACATGTCCGTTCTGGCCCCTCGGGCCGTGGCGGAGTTTGCGGCCTCTCACCATGGTCTCGTCGTTCGGAGTCAGGCCGCCACCTTTGGGCTCACACCCCGCGACATTCGACTCGCCAAAGAACGTGGCTGGCTCACCGAACCCGTCCGCGGAGCGTTGGTTGTCGCTGGCTATCCGGCGACATGGGAGCAGAGACTGGCAATCGCGACCGCGACGAGTGTCACTCGTCCCCTGGTCAGTAGCGGAGCGGCGGGCCGATTGTTTGGACTGGATGGGTTGGAATCTGCCGACCCAGAGGTCACCGTTCTTCGCCCCGGCCGTCTTACAGGGAGGGCGGTCGAGGGAATCGTCGTGCATCAGACCACCGTGCTCGACCCTGTCGACCGGTATGAGCGCGACGGCTTGCCGTGCACGACATTGGCCAGGACCCTCGCCGACCTCGGCTCGAGCGAATCCGAGGACAAGGTCTGGCGTGCATTGATCGCCGCCCGACGAATCCACCGGGTCAACCCGCTGTGGTTGCAGCAGACCGCCCTTCGCCTTCATCGACCCGGCCAGGAGGGGACCAGCGTGTTGATCCGGGCGCTGCACCGGTGGAGCCTCGAAGGGACGCTGCCCGAGTCGTGGTTCGAGGAGCTCCTTCGCTGCATGCTTGCCCATCCCGACATCCCACAGATCGTGCCTCAGTTCGTCATCAACACCAATGGCGGCGTGTTTGTCGCTCGCGTCGATCTCGCCATACCAGCAGTCCGTCTCGGTATCGAGGGTCACAGCCGAGCGTTCCACTTTGGTCCGATGCGAGAAGCGGCAGATGAGGATCGCGACCTCCGGGTCACAGCGTGCGGGTGGGAGTTGATCTACCTGGGCTGGTATGCCCAACGTCGACCTGCTCAAGTCACCCAGCTCGTTGCCGAAGCCTGTCGAACCCGCCTTGAACAGCGAAGTGCGTGATCTCGATGCGCACTGTGTGCATTGAAACTACGCACTTCGATTGACGCGGCGGCGTTGGGCGCGGCGCACGCCTCGCCACACACCGATGCCGATACCGACCAGCAGGGCGCTGAGGCCACCGAGGGCAATCTCCTGGCGTCGTTTCGGGCTGACCATCGTCCACCACTTGGCCTCGGTCCCCTCGACGTAGGCCTGCTCGTTGGTCACGGTCGGCGCCCAGCCCTCGGCCTTCAACCGGTCGTTGGCGACGAGCCACGGCCAGCGGGTGTAACTACGCAGCCCGGGCGGGATCGGGCCGCGCTGGAACCTCCAACGCAGGTTTCCGATCACCTCGGTCATCCGGTCCGGCAGCTTGAGCCGCGGCACGGCGCCGGCCAAGGCGCGCACGCGTTCACCCGCGACCCACCCGTCGGGGGCCACGTTGTAGACGCCATCCAGGCGTTGCTCAGCAGACAACACGACGGCCGACGCCAGATCGTCGAGGTGCAAGAACTGCGCCGGCGGATCATCTTCGCCGACGCGCTGGCCCATGCCGGCGGCAAGCGCAGCCGCCAACCCCACGGTGCTGTCGGCCGCCATGCCGACCACTGGTCGCAAGACCGTGACCGTGCGGCCGGGCACGGCCAGTCGCCACTCGTCGGCCAACTGCTCGACGGCGCCGAGTTGACGGGCGTACACGAACTCCACATCGGGGCGCAGCACTGCCTCCTCGGTGATCGGCACCGGGTTGTTGGCCCATGCGCCGTACACCATCGCCGACGAGACCAACACCAGGTGGCGCGCACGCTCGGCCTCGGCGAGCGCCGAGGTGACACCGTCGGTCGCGCTCTGGCGCCGCCGGGCGCGAGCGTCGGCGTCGGCCGATGCCAGCCAGACGATGACCTCGCTGTCACCGATCAGCCCCTCGATCATCTCGGGCGCGCGATTGAGCTGCTGCAGCACGCGCCGACCGAGACCGTCGGAGCCATCGCTCACCCACACCGTGGAAGTCGTCGACGCGACGGTCATGGCGACGGACGCTAGCGCCGACGTTGGCCGTAGGCTCGCGTTCATGGCAGACGGACCAGGGTCCGAGAACCCGTTCGAGAACCTTCCGATGTTCGGCGACCTGGCCCGGGCGCTGTCCGGCCAGGGCCCGCTCAACTGGGACGCAGCCCGGCAGTTCGCCGGACTCGCTGCGACCGGCGGCGCCGCCGAGCCCAACATCGACCCCAGCGTTCGCATCAAGCTCGGTCAACTCGCCCAGATCGCCGAGCTGCACGTGCGCGACCTGACCGGGTTCGACGGTCCGTCACCGGAGATCATTCCGGTCACCTCGGGTGCGTGGGCACAGCGCACGCTCGAGGCGTACCGACCCCTGTTCACCGAGTTGGCCACCTCGCTCGGCAAGCCGGCCGTGTCGTCCGACCCCGATGCGGTCGATCTCAACGCCGACCCGATGATGGCGATGATGGCCAACCTCAGCAAGATGATGGCTCCGTCGATGATGGGCATGGCGGTCGGCTCGATGGTCGGTCGGATGGCCACCCAGGCGTTCGGCCAGTACGACCTGCCGATCCCCCGTCAAGACACCAGCATCACCGTGCTGCCCGGCAACATCGACCGCTTCGCCGAGGAATGGAGCATCTCCGCCGACGAGATGCGGATGTGGGTCCTGGCGCAAGAGCTCACCGGTCACGCGCTGTTCTCGATCACGTCGCTGCGTGAAGATTTCGCCTCACTCGTGCGCCGTCACGTCGGTGCCTTCCGACCCGACCCCGAGGCCATCGCCGAGAAGCTCGGCTCACTCGACTCCGACGACGAAGACCCGATGCAGGCGATGCAGAAGGTGCTCGGCGACCCGGCGGTCCTGCTGGGCGCCGTGCAATCGCCCGAGCAGCGAGAACTCGAGCCGTCGCTCGACGCCGCCGCCGCAGTGGTCATCGGGTACGTCGACTACATGGTCGACGGAGTCTCCGTCCGCGTGATCGGCGGCGACGCCCTGCGCATCGCCGAGGCGGTGCGGCGCCGTCGGGTCGATCACGGCGCCGACGATCTGTACATCGAGCGCTTGCTCGGCCTGCGACTGACACACCATCAGGTGCAACGCGGCAAGAACTTCGTCGGCGGCGTTGTCGACCGCGTCGGCGAGGCGCGGCTCAGTGCGCTTCTTGCCCGCCCGAACGCCCTGCCGACCCCGGCCGAGATCGACGCGCCGGGCCTGTGGGTGGCCCGCCTCGAACTGCCCGGCGACTAGGCACGCTGGCCGGAAATCGGCCACGCGATCGCGAGCGCGACGCCTGGATGTAGAGCACCCCGGCCAGAACACCGATCAGGCCGATCACCAGGAATGCGGCGCGTCCCGGGAACGTGACCAGCACCGGGATGACACCGGCGACCGCCCACGACAGCTGGAACCTGGTCTCGAACTTGGCGAACGCCCGCCCCTGGTTGGCGTCGGGGGCGTCGCGTTGCACGATCGAGTCGAACGCCATCCGCCCGATCCCCGAGGCCATGTTGACGACCGCTGCCAACACGATCGCCGCGCCGACGCCACCGAACGCTGCAGCGCCCAGCCCCGACACCGCGATCATGATGATCGCCGTGGTCAGCATCAGTTCCTCGCGGAGGCGGCTGCGCAGCGGCGACGCCAGCCCGTTGCCGATCATCAGCCCCGCCGTCGAGGCCCCGATCACCGCGCCGATCCACACGTTGCTGTAGCTGTTCTCGCGCAACCAGAAGAGCAGCTCGAAGAACATGAACCCGATGACGGCACGGATCAGGCTCATCGCCACCGCCGCCGAACGCAGCGCCGCGTTGCGCAACTCGAGCCGCTCGGCCGGCTGGGCGGTCTGCGCCACGGCACCACGAGGCAATCGATTCGCAGAGATCACGGCACAGCCGAACATGACGACGCCGAACAGCAGCGACAACTTCGGCGAGATCGCCGCCAGCCCACCCGCCGGGGCCGCGGCAAGTGCACCGATCGCTCCCGAGATCAGACCGAGCTTGGAGTTCGCCTCGACCAGTTCGGTCTTGCTGTTGACCACCGTCGGTATCAGGGCCGAGCGGGAGACGCCGTAGGTCTTCTGCAGGATCATCACGCCGAACGACAGGGGGAACAGCAGCAGGTCGTCGAGATGGAAGATCATGGTGATGAACAGCAGCGCCCGCCCGACGGCGGTGAGTTGGATGATCAGCCGGCGCCCGCCCGGAGCGCGGTCGATGAACGGCCCGATGAACGGGGCGACCACAGCGAACGGGGCGAAACTGACGAGCAGGTACAACAGCACCTTGCTACGCGCGGCATCGGGGCTGATCGAGAAGAACAGCGAGCCGGCCAGCGACACCACCATCGCCACGTCGCCGGCGGTCATCAGCGCATGGGTTCTGGCCAATCGCCTGAACGGCGACACGACGGGGACGGGCGGGTGCGACGAGACGGGAGGGCGCCGACCACTGGACACGCCCGGCATGGTAGGACGCTGGTCAGTCTTTGGCGCGGTCGAACTTGTAGCCGAGACCCCGGTAGGTGATGATCCGGGTCGGATTTGCGGGATCGGGCTCGACCTTGGCGCGCAATCGCTTGATGTGCACGTCGAGCGTCTTGGTGTCGCCGACGTAGTCACTGCCCCACACCCGATCGATCAGGGTCTCGCGGGGGAGCACCCGGCCGGCGTTGGCCAACAGCAGGTGCAACAACTCGAACTCCTTCAACGGCAGCGACACGTCGCCACCGTCGATGGTCACGCGGTGCTCGTCAGGGTCGAGCACGACATCGCCGACCGCGACCGATCCGGGTGAGAGCTCGGAAGCAACGGATCCGTCGCCAGGGGATCGACGCAACACGGCGCGCATCCTGGCAACGACTTCGCGCATGCGGTAGGGCTTGGTGATGTAGTCGTCGGCACCGACCTCGAGCCCGACGACCGTGTCGATCTCGGCGCCCTTGGCCGTGACCATGATGATCGGCACGTGACTGCGCTTGCGCAACTGGCGACACACGTCGATACCGCTGAGACGGGGCAGCATCACGTCGAGCAGCACGATGTCGGGCTGCACCTCGTCGAAGCGCTGCACGGCCTCGAACCCGTCACCCACCGAAACCACTCGGAACCCCTCGCGGCTCAAGCCGATGGTCAGGGCCTCGACGAAGCTCGGCTCGTCTTCGACCACGAGCACTACGGGTTGCGTGGTCACGATTCCGCCGCCGGCACGCGAATGGTGAACACCGAACCCTCTCCTTCTCTGGAATGGACCGTGACCTCTCCTTCGTGATTCGTCACCACGTGGCGCACGATCGACAAGCCGAGACCGGTGCCACCGGTCTCGCGGCTCCTGGCCCGGTCGACCCGGTAGAACCGTTCGAAGATGCGGTCGATGTCGCGGGGAGGGATGCCGACGCCGGTATCGGTGACGATGATCTCGATCCACCCGTTGTCGCTCCGGGCCTCGACAGCCACGCTGGATCCTTCGTCGCTGTACTTGACCGCGTTCTCGAGCAGGTTGGCGACCGCCGAGACCAGTTGGCGATGGCTGCCCACCACGTGCAGGTCGCCGGGCCCATGGTCGACACCGACCTTGATCGAGTGGTGCTCCGCTGCGGCCTGGGCGCGCTGCACCGCGTCGTCGATCACCTGTGCGACCGAGACGACGTCGGTCGCCGCTGCACCGCCGAGCTCGGTTCGTGACAGCTCCAGCAGATCGTCGATCGTTCGCGCCGCGCGGTGCGCCTCGCCGACCATCTTGTCGGCCAACCTGCGAGCTGCTGACGGGTCGTCCACGTCGGCCAGCGCCTCTGCCAGCACGGCGAGCGCTCCGACCGGCGTCTTCAGCTCGTGGCTGATGTTGGCCACGAAGTCGGTACGTACCGCATCGAGCCGAGCACGCTCGCTGACATCGTCGATCGTCACCAGCGCGCCCCCGTCCTCCAAGGGAATCGCCTGCACGTGGAGGACCGTGCGCGGTGGGCCGATGAACTCGACGGTCTGCCCGCTGGCGTCGCCGCGCACCGCTCTGCGCACGTGTCGCTCGACCGCTTCCTTGACCAGCACAGCGGCGTGGCCGTGATGGGTCCGTGCGGCGACGTTCTCGACGGTCGTGTGCCCCGTCGAGTCGGCCAACACCACGCCGATCGGCAGCGCGTCGAGGGCCCGCCGCAGCTGCAGGATCTCGGCTTCGAGCTGCACGAGGAGTTGGCGGTCGTCGGCGGGGTGTGATTCGGCGACCGGGGACGGTCGGCGCCGACGGAAGGTCATCACGACGAGGGTTCACCCGGCGTGGTGGTCGTCAACCGTTGCAGCTCGCCCGTGTCGTCGGTGCGCTGCCGGAAGCGGGCGGCACCCTGATGCTCGGGCAACCACCCGGTGATCACGAACCGGACGCGCTCACCGACGTTGACGGCGTGGTCGCCGATCCGCTCGTAGAAGCGTGCGACCACCGCCAGCTGCACCGCGACCTGGAGGTCGATTCGTCCGGCGGCGTGGCTCTCGAAGATCGCCTGCACGAACTGCTTCTGCAACCCGTCGAGGTAGGAATCCATGTCGTCGATCGCCGCAGCCTTGGCGGCGTCGTTCTCGACGAACGACTCGATGGCCGCGGTGTAGAGCTGCTGGGCCTGCTCGCCCATCCGCGAGATGATGCCGCGCAGCTTCGGGTCGAGGTCGTGCCCGTAGATGCGACGCGCCGCCTTGCAGATGTTGCAGACGAGGTCGGCGGAACGCTCGACGTCGGCAATCATCTTCATCAACGCGACAACCTGGCGAAGGTCGCTGGCAACCGGTGCCTGCAACGCCAGGATCCGGTAGCAGTGCTCCTCGAGATCGAGCGAGCGAGCATCGATCTCGTCGTCGCCCTGGATGATGTAGTCGGCCCCTTCGAGATCGCCGTCGAGCAACACCGCTGTTGCTCGGGGGATCAGTTCGGTGACCGACGCGGCGAGTCGCACGAGTTCGGCGCGCGCCCCGTCGAGATCGTTGTGAAAGCCTTTGCGGAGCTCGTCCATCTCAGCCGAACCTTCCCGTCACGTAGCGCTCGGTGCGCGGGTCGCTGGGGTTCGAGTACATCTTCGCGGTTCGCCCGAACTCGACCATCACACCGGTCGGCCGCTCACGGTCGCTGTTGGCCTCGGTCGTGAAGAACGCGACCCGGTCGCTGACACGCGCGGCTTGCTGCATGTTGTGGGTGACGATCACGATCGTGTAGCGCTCCTTCATCTCCTGCATCAGCTCTTCGATCCGCGCCGTGGCAATGGGGTCGAGGGCGCTGCACGGCTCGTCCATCAAGATCACGTCGGGCTCGACGGCGATCGCTCTGGCGATGCACAATCGCTGCTGCTGGCCACCCGACAGGCTCAACCCCGACACCTTCAGACGGTCCTTGACCTCGTCCCACAACGCAGCACCGCGCAGCGAACGCTCGACGACCTCGTCGAGCTCGGCCTTGTTGTGCAGACCCGTCAGGCGTGGTCCGTAGGCGACGTTGGCGTAGATGCTCTTGGGGAACGGGTTCGCCTTCTGGAACACCATGCCAATCCGCCGGCGAACCTCGACCGGGTTGATGGCCGGATCGTAGAGGTTGACCCCGTGGTACTCGACCGTACCCTCGACACGAGCGCCGACGATGAGATCGTTCATCCGGTTGAAGCACCGCAGCACGGTCGTCTTGCCGCACCCCGACGGACCGATGAACGCCGTGATCTCGTGCTCGCGGATCGACAGGTTGACATCACGCACGGCGCGGAACGCGCCATAGTGCACCGACAACCCGACCGTGGTGAACAATCCGGGCGTGGCGAGGGCTTCAGCGATCGATTCATCGGCTCCCTGGTCCTGCAAGGTCGTCACTCGCTGCTCCACCACGTCGCCGACATCATCGACGACAACGGTAGTTGGAATTGGGGAATGTACCGACATGAGCACCGCCGACAACGTAGAGACCTCAGGTGTCGCCAACCCTGTGGGCAGGTGAACCGTCGGTGAACAGCAGGAGAACGCCGGGCGAATCAGCGTCGCTGTCGATCGGCAACCCAGTGGTAGAAGCGCTCCTGCGAGTCACCATCGGGGAAGGACTCCGGCCCGCGCCGCTGCCAACTGCCGTCGGCGTCCATCTCCCAGCGCACGATGTCGTCGGCGAAGTCGAAGCTGAAGACCTGGTCGAGCCACGCCTGGTGCTTGGGGTGGTTGACCGGAACGAGCACCTCGATGCGCCGATCCAGGTTGCGCGGCATCCAATCGGCCGAGCCGATGAGGAACAGCGGGCCGCCCTCGTCGCCGTGGCCGAAGCGAACGATGCGTGAATGCTCGAGGTAGCGACCGAGTATCGAGCGCACGCGGATGTTCTCGCTGAAGCCGGCGACGCCCGGACGCAGGCAGCAGATGCCACGGATCGCCAGATCGATCTGGACCCCCGCATTGCTGGCCTGGTACAGCGCTTCCACCAGTTCCGGGTCGCCGAGCGAGTTCAACTTGGCGGTGATGTGACCCTCGGGACCGAAGGTGGTCTCGTGCTCGATGAGATCGATCAGTTGCCCGCGGAGATCGCGCGGCGCGACCAGCAGCGAGTAGTAGTCGTGCGCCCGGCTGTAGCCGGTGAGGTGGTTGAACAGCTGTGCCACGTCGTCGCCGACGGGCGGGTCACAGGTCAGGAACCCCACGTCCTCGTACAGCCGGGCGGTGCGCGAGTTGTAGTTGCCGGTGCCGATGTGGCAGTAACGGCGCAGGCCATCCTCGTCGGCACGGACCACGAGCACACACTTGGCGTGGGTCTTGAGCCCGACGAAGCCGTACACCACGTGGACCCCGGCACGTTCCAACGCCTTGGCCCATGTGACGTTGGTGGCCTCGTCGAACCGGGCCTTCAGCTCCACGAGCACCGCCACCTGCACGCCGCGCTCGGCGGCGCGCATCAGGCTGCGGGCGATCGGGCTGTCACCACCGGCGCGATACATCGTCATCTTGATGCTCTGCACCCGAGGATCGTCAGCAGCCTGGGCGATGAACGACTCGATGCTGCTGGCAAAGCTCTCGTACGGGTGATGCGCCATCAGCGGGCGCTCCCTGATCACCGAGAAGATGCTGCGGTCGGCCTCCTCGGCGGCGGCGATGCGCCCCGCCGTGACGGGCGGCCACGGCCAATCCTTGAGTTCAGGGCGGTCGATGGCGTGCATCTGCCAGAGGCACGTCAGGTCGAGGGGCGCCCGATGTTCGGTCACGTCGCTGGGACTGAGGTCGAGTTCGCGCAACAGCAACTCGAGCATCTCCTCACTGATCCCGGCCTGCACCTCCACACGCACGGCGCGCCCGAACCGGCGGCGACGCAGCTCCATCTCCACCGCCGCCAGCAAGTCGTCCGCGTCTTCGTCCTCCAGCGTGAGGTCGACGTTGCGGGTGACCCGGAAGACGGCGTGTTCCTCGACCACCATGCCGACGAACAGACTGTGCAACTGAGCGGCGATCAGCTGTTCTGCCGGCAGGAAGCGAACCCCGTCGGGTAACCCGACCAGGCGCGGGAACACCGTCGGCACCTTGACCCTGGCGAAGCGTCGCTCGCCGGTGTCGGGGTCGCTGACCATCGCCGCCAGGCTGAGAGCGAGGTTGGAGATGTACGGAAACGGGTGTGCCGGATCGACCGCCAACGGCGTGAGCACGGGAAAGATGCGCTGGTCGAACACGTCGACCAGGTACAGCTTGTCGTCGTCGTCGAGATCGTCCCACCCGACCAATCGCACACCGTGCTGGGCGAGATCGGGCACGAGCACGTCGAGCAACAACTTCTCTTGTTCGATCACGAACGATTCGACGTTCGGGCCGATTGCGGCCAGTTGCTGGCTGGGTGTCAGCCCACCGGTCGCCGTGCCGGCAACACCGGCAGCCACCTGATCTTTCAGCGCGGAGATGCGAACCTGGAAGAACTCATCGAGGTTCGACGAGCAGATCGCCACGAACTTGAGCCGTTCGAGCAACGCAATGCCCGGTTCATGGGCCAGGGCCAGGACGCGTCGATTGAAGTCGAGCCAGCTCAGCTCCCTGTTGAGCAGCCGACCAGACATCTCTGGAGCGACCCGTTCAATCGCCTTCTGGAATGCCGAGATCCCATTCGAGCGAGATCCGTTCGCGCTCGGCGTCGCGAACGATGCGCTCGCGGTTGCGACGGAACTGCGGGTCGTCTCGGGGCAGCAGCACCAGTCGGGCCATCACGCGGGTACGGAACTCCTCGAGCACCGTGCGGTCGCCATAGTCGCTGTACAACTCCCAATGTGGCGACACCGGGCCGAGGTACACGATGCGAACGTGAGCTCGCGGTGGCTCGTTGACGATGTCGGTCATGGATGTCCTCTCTACGCCCGATTCGGCGGCGAGGCGAGTGTACCGGCACGTGGTGCCTGGCTATCACCGCACAGTGATGGTATAAAAACTGTCTTCAGCGGGAACCAAATCACTTCGCCAGACGTCTATACCCAGCAAGCGAAGTGTTGCGACCACCGGAGCCACCCTCGGCTTTGTCGGGCGCACCACCTAGACTGCGATGCGTCGCGGTCGACGAAGGAGACACGATGCACCGTATCGAGAACCCCACCGAGGTTGACACCGTCACCGC
>JAYVOI010000291.1:0-8246 GCA_043758005.1 Ilumatobacteraceae bacterium | reverse complement strand
AGATCGTGAAGGCCGCCGACAACCAGATCGACCAGATCGAGCCGCTGTTCGGCAAGGAGATCTCGGAGATCTTCATCCAGAAGGCGGTGGCGTTCCGGATGATGCACCCCATGGGACGTATGCACATCTCGGCGCTGATGCGCCACACCCCTGGACTCGACGATCGGGTGCAACGCGAGGGCGAGTTTGTCAGCAACGTCCTCACCGGTTGGAACTTCGGCGACGGCCACTGCCTCGACGAGCGCCTGATCGAAGCGCTGCAGCAACGTTGCCAGTACGAACCGGGCGATGTCGTCGTCGCGTTCACCGAGTCGCAGCCGGCCTTCAGCAAGAAGGTGCAGTACCGGGTGATCGACGCCGCCCTTGGCACGGTCGAGAAGGGCTGGTATCACAACGACGACGCCTTCAACGAGCAGCCGTGGCTCCCCAACGGCCCGATCCCCCACACGGTCACCTGGACGCTCGCCGGCTATGTGGCTCCCGGCGTGCCGCATCCTGGCAGCGGCGGTCGAGTGTGAGTTGCGGCGCACGCATCGGGTGACAACATGAGCTCGGCGATCGTCGTCGGGAGCGGGCCGAACGGGCTCGCTGCCGGGGCGCGACTGGCCCGCGCCGGTCTCGACGTGACCGTGCTCGAGGCAAGCGACACGATCGGCGGCGGGACCCGCAGCTCGGAGATGATCATGGCCGGTTTGGTGCACGATCATTGCTCCGCAGTGCATCCGCTCGCCGCCGGTTCGCCGTTCTTGACCGGACTTGACCTGGCGCTCGACGGGCTCACCTGGCTGCAACCGGAGGTGGACTGTGCACATCCGCTCGACGGCGGTTCAGCGGGTGCGTTCCATCGGTCGATCGAGCGCACCGCCGAGGCTCTGGGGAGCGACGGTCAGCGGTGGCGTCGCGTGTTCGAGCCGATGGCGGAACACTTCGACGCCTTGTTCGCCGACGCTTCGCAGCCGATCCTGCGGGTGCCGCGACACCCGGTGACCCTGGCACGCTTCGGTGCCGGGGCGATGCTGCCGGCGACCACCTTGGCGCGGGCGTGGAAGACGGAGGAGGCCAAGGCACTCTGGGCCGGCGTGGCCGCGCATGCCTTCTCGCGTCTCGACCGGCCGATGACCAGTGCGGTCGGGCTGATGCTGATCGTCGCCGCTCACGCCAAGGGCTGGGTGGTGGCGCAAGGTGGTTCGCAAGCGATCGCCGACGCGTTGGCGGCCGACATCGAACGCCACGGCGGTCGAATCGAGACCGGTGTGCGCGTGACCTCGGCCGACGACCTCCCGCCGAGCGACGTGTTGATGCTGGACCTGTCGCCGTCGATCGCCGCCGATGTGCTGGGCGATCGGCTGCCGGACCGCGTCGCCCGCTCGTACCGCCGTTTCCGTCACGGGCCCGGCGCGTTCAAGGTCGACTTCGCCATCGAGGACGGCGTTCCCTGGACGGCGCCGGTGGCCCGCCAGGCCGGCACGGTCCATCTCGGTGGCAATCTCGCCGAGGTTGTTGCCACGGAAGAGGCGATCGGTCGGGGGGCAATGCCCGAGCGGCCGTTGGTGCTCGTCGGCCAGCAGTATCTCGCCGACCCGACCCGGTCGGTCGGCAACATCCACCCGTTGTGGACGTACGCACACGTGCCCAACGCCTACACCGGGGACGCAACCGAGGCGATCACGGCTCAGATCGAGCGATTCGCTCCTGGCTTCCGCGAGCGGATCATCGGCACGGCCGTGCGCTCGGCGACGGAGATGTCGGTGTACAACCCGAACTACGTCGGTGGCGACATCATCGGCGGCGCGTCCTCGCTGACGCAGCTGCTGTTCCGACCGCGGTTCGCGATCGACCCGTACTTCACCGGCATCCCAGGGACGTACCTGTGCTCCGCTTCGACACCGCCGGGGGCGGGAGCGCACGGGATGTGCGGCGCCAACGCCGCCGCTCGCGCGCTGGCACGGCTGGGAGTGGATGCGGTTCGATGACGGAGCAGATGGGGCTGTTCGAGACCATGTACTCGTGTCGAGCAATGCGGCGACTCCGCCCCGATCCAGTGCCCGAGGAGCAACTCCTTCGACTGATCGATGCCGCGAATCAAGCGCCGTCGGGTCGCAACTTCCAGCGTGGGCGTTGGATCATCGTCCGAGACGACCGGCAGAAGCAACGAGTCGCCGAACTGAACCGTCGAGCCAGCGAGGAGTCCGCGAGCGAGCAGGCCGCGCACACCGAGCCTCTGCCTCATCACGATGTCGACAAGCGGCGTCGGATGTGGGAGGCCGTGCTGTGGCAGTCGGCGCACATGCACGAAGCTCCCGCCATCATCGTTGCATGCGCGGTGCTCGATCATGCCGGGCAGGATCCGAATCGCTACGCGAGCTCCATCTGGCCAGGGATCCAGAACCTCCTGTTGGCGGCACGCGCCACCGGCCTCGGGGCCGTGCCGACCACCTACGCACTGCGTTTCCGCGACGAGCTGCACGAGGTGCTCGGCCTGCCCGATGACGTGGCCGCGCAAGCGATCATCCCGGTCGGCTTCCCGAACGGCAACTTCGGACCCGTCACCCGTCGCCCGGCACACGAGATCGCGATGTTCGACCGATGGGACGGCCCACACCCGCCTCAGCTCGACTCCTAAGAGCGGATCGCTGGAACTCTGTCGCTCCCGGGTCGCTCAGCGACCTCGCAGCGACAAGGTCCTTGCAGTGGTGTGCGGTCAGATCGAGAGGCCGCCGTCGACGGGCAGGACCACACCGGTGATGTAACCGGCCTGTTCGGAGGCGAGGAAGGCGACCGCCGGAGCCACTTCGGCCGGGTCCGAGAAGCGGCGCATCGGGATCTGGGCGGTCAGTTCGGCGAGGCGATCTGCCGGGATCGAAGCGACCATGTCGGTCTCGGCATTGGGGGAGATCGCGTTCACCGTGATCCCGAAGCCGGCCAGCTCCTTGGCGGTCGCGCGCGTGAACCCGATGATGCCTGCCTTCGCCGCGGCGTAGTTCGACTGACCGACGTTGCCGTGCAGGCCCGTGTACGACGTGATGTTGACGATCCGACCGTACGTCTGCTCGCGCATCACCGGCACCGCAGCCCGCGTCATGTTGAAGGTGCCGGTCAGGTGCACGCCGAGCACGGCGTGCCAGTCGTCATCGCTGAGCTTCCACACCATGCGATCACGCAGGATGCCCGCGTTGTTGACGACGACGTCGAGTCGACCCGTTCGGGCGACCGCGTGCTCGACGCAGGTGGCAGCGGATGCCGCGTTGGCGACGTCGACGACGATGGGGATGGCGTCCGCGAGCGCGCCGGCCGTGATCTCCGCCAGCGCGGCCTCGTTGACGTCCGCCACGCAGATCGTGGCACCCGCCTCGGCGAAGAATCGGCTGAGGGCGAGACCGATGCCCCGTGCGCCGCCGGTGACGATCACGGTGCGACCCGAGAAGTCGAACGACGCGCTCATGCCCGCTCGAGAATGCGCACGACGCCGGTCGACCCGTCGACCTCGATCAGATCGCCGGTCCTGATCGCCGTGGTTGCCCCAACCGCTCCGACGACCGCCGGCATGCCGAGATCGCGCGCCACGATCATCGTGTGGCTGAGCTCGCCGCCCATTTCGGCCACCACCGCGACGGCGCCGACGAACAGCGGCATCCAGCCCGGGTCGGTGATCGGCGCGACGAGCACCTCGCCGGGCTGCGGCGGCTCGTCGGCATAGGCGTTGCGCACGACCCGAGCCCGGCCAGTGGCTCGGCCGGGGCTCCCTGCGGCCCCGATGATTTCGCAGACGTCGTCGGCGGGGGTGTCACGGCTCACCACGGGCCACTCCTCGACCGGTGGAATCTCCCCGACGATGGCGAACAGGGGCTCCTGATACCGCTCCAAATCGCGTTGCGCGGCCTTCCGCAAGTGCACGATGTCGACGTCGATGGTTCCCTGATTCACGGCTGTGGTCAGCTCGTCGAGCGTCAGGAAGTAGATCTGGTCCGCTGACTCGAGCTTGCCATCGGCGACCAGCCGCCGACCGATCTCGAGCGCATCGAGCCGCTGTTCGTTGATGGTCAGCACGCACGTGGCCTTGGTGCGCTCACGGATGCCCATCCACACCTGGCAGCGTTCGAGCCACAGGTCGAGCTCTGGGAACGTGGTGCGGGTGCCGTCGCGTTCGAAGCGTGCGAGAACGGCCTCGCGCATGCTGTTGGGCTGGCGCGGTGCGCCGCCGGCACGCACAGCGTCGATCGCCCGGCGAAGCACCTCGGGCTCGATCTCCCACGACGGCGAAGCGACTTCCCATTCGTTGACCCCGCGAAATCCATACTGCTCGAGCACCTGCTTGAACGCCGCCTCGAACTCGGCGCCCTCCAGGCCTGCCAGCGCGGCGATGGCCTTGCCGGCATCGGCAGACTCGATGCCTCCGCCGCCCATCACCGCTCGGCGACCGAGCTCGTAGCCCTCGTCGCCGTACACCGCGACGAGACCGGCCTGCAGCGAACCGAGCACCACCGGGCTGACCGACGACCCGATGAACAGCGTGACGAAGTCGCTCTCGTTGAACGGGATCAACGAGATGATCCGGTCCAGCAGTTCGGCAGAACTGCGCGATTGACGATGAGCCCGGCCATCGCGGCGACGCGCTTGGGCCTGGTCGTGCTCGGTGGCGATCCGTCCGACCGGGGGATGCTCCAAGAAGTCGGCAGTGGTCGCGGCGATCCGCTGGCCTCGCTCGGCATACCCCGGCTCGTCGGGCACTTCGTACGGGTCGAGCTTGATGCCACCGGCTGCGAACAGTGTGCGATCGATGTCTTCCGGGCTGGTGCCGGGAGTCAGGTCGGCAAGGCGCCGGAACGCCGAGATGTTGATGTAGAAGCGGCCACCGACGATGGGGGCGAACGTCGTCGGGCACGAAGGCCACTCCATCACGTCCCAGACCTCGGTGAACGACCGGCGCCATCCTCGCTCGAGCGGCGGGAAGAACATCGTCGCCGACAGCGGCGAGACGATGTCGGGCATGATCTCGCCGGCATTGCCGCGAGTGAGTACAGGAAAGTTCGGGTCCAGGCCCGTGTCGAACTCATACGTGGTCATGTGATGATCCCCTTTCTTGAACTGAACCTGATCAACGGCGGCCAGATCATCGGCGAAGGGTGACGGTCGCTGAACCGATCTCCACTTCGGCGAAGCTGGCGCGGGAGGTCTGTAGCAGATCCAGCACCAGCGATGTTGGCACTCCTTCTGCTTCGAAGTGGAACTCGCGGGCGGCCGGACCTGCCGCCCGCGTGGCTTCGACATCGGGCAACGGAACGAGGTACCGCCGCAGCAACTCCTCGTCGGTCATCGACCGATCGCCGTGCTGCTCCTTGAGCTCCGCGATCGTCGGTTGCGGCGGTGACCAGTTCTGGATCTCCTTGCCGCGGCTGGTGGAAAGCATGCGATCGAGAACGTCCGGGTTGATCGGCGCCGGTGGCTCGCCCAAGTGTCCGAGCACGTAGACGAGCACCTCGTCGGGCACCGTGCTGTACCGCTCGCCGGTGACGACGTTGAGCACCGCCTGGATCCCCATCAGCTGCGAGAACGGGGTCGCCGAGATCGGATGGCCGAGGTCCTCGCGGACCTGGACGATCTCCTCGAGCACCTCGTTGAACCGGTCGGACATGTCGTATTGCGCGAGTTGGGCCTTCAGCGTGCCGGTCATGCCGCCGGGGAGTTGGTGGTGATACGGAAAGACGTTGTACTCGTTGGGCACTCCGATGGGATGCCCCTCGTGCAGCGCGACCCGGCGCATGTGCTCGCTGACTCGTCGGACGCGCTCGAGATCGACACTGGTGGTGTGGCCCTCCCATCGCAGGTTCTCGACGGTCTGCTCGGTGGAGGGAAGCGACGGCCCGTTCGCCAGCGGGCCCGGAGCCGTGTGCAGGATTCGAATGCCGCTCTCGACACCGATCAGGTAGTTGTATCCGGCGAGCCCGACGGTGTTGTGGCATTGCATCTCGATCGGCACCCCACCAGCCGCCTCGACGAGCGCCGGCATGAGGGTCTTGGCCCGTTCGGGTTTGAGGATGCCGGCCGCGTCCTCGAAGTAGATCGCATCGGTGATCCCCCAACTTACGAACTCACGGATGCGTGCCGCGAACCACTCGTCGGTGTGGACGGGGCTGATGCCGTACATGATCGCCGGCACCACCTCGCATCCGGCATCGGCGACGGTGCGACACAAACGCTCCATCTTGTCCATGTTGTAGAGGCAGTCGTAGATCCAGAAGCTGTCGATGCCGTGTTTGGCCAGTGTGCGAATCCACAGGTCCATCAGCGAATCGGGGGTCAGCCCGAACTTGGCGATGCAGTTGCTGCGACACCCCGAGCGCAGACGCGATGTCGGCATCCACGAACGCCACAGATCGAGGCCGTCCCATGGATCCTCGCGGTTGTAGCGCATCATGCATTCGAAGATCGAGCTGCCGGTGAGGTCGACGACGCGGTACCCGGCCTGGTCGATGTCTTGCGCGACTGCGGCCAGGTGGGCGACCTTCATCCGCATGCCCCACAGGCTCTGCTGACCATCTCGGAGGGTCTGGTCGATGATCTCGATCTCAGCCACGTGCAGCCGCGTCCTTTCTTGTCGTCGACGAGGCCGATCCAGGGTCCGCGAGGAGCATGCGTTCGAGCCACTTCGTGTTGACGTTGTCTGCTTGGAAATCCGGGTGATCAACGATGCGCTGATGCAGCTCGATCGTGGTGTCGATGCCGTCGACCTCGAACGCGGCCAGCGCGGCCCGGAGGTTTCGAATCGCGTCGTCACGGTCGGTGCCACCGACGATGAGCTTGGCGAGCAGCGAGTCGTAGTGCGGTGAGACGTCGTAGCCGGCGAACACGTGGGTGTCGAGGCGAATGCCAGGCCCCTCGGGAGGGCTCCAGCGCACGACGCGGCCAGGTGACGGGATGAAGCCCGATGCAACGGATTCGGCGTTGATCCGACACTCGATCGAGTGACCAGTGATGACCACGTCGTCCTGCGTGAACGAAAGCGGCATCCCTGCCGCGATCCGAAGTTGCTCGCGCACAATGTCGACCCCGGTCACCATCTCGGTGACGGGATGCTCCACCTGAACGCGAGTGTTGACTTCGAGGAACACGAACTCGTGGGTGTCGAGATCGACGAGAAACTCGACAGTTCCAGCGCCGACGTAGTCGAGCTCGCGCCCGAGAGCGACCGCGGCCTCGGCAAGTCGATGGTGGAGGGCTGTCGGCAGGGCCGTGGCCGGAGCTTCCTCGAGGATCTTCTGATACCGGCGTTGGAGGGAGCAGTCGCGATCGCCGAGATGCACGATGTTGCCGTGGGTGTCGGCAAGGAGCTGAACCTCGACGTGCCGGGCGTTCTCGACCAACCGTTCGACGTACAGCCGACCGTCACCGAACGCAGACAGGGCCTCGTTCGAAGCCACCGCGAACCGCGTGGCGAGCTCTGCCGGATCGTCGACTCGCACCATCCCTCGGCCACCCCCGCCGGCGGCAGCTTTCAGCAGCACCGGAAAGCCGATGTCGACGCTGATCTCCATCGCCGCGTCGATGGTCTCGACCGTGTCGGAGCCGGCGCCGACCGGCACCGCTGCTCGACGCGCCGCGGCCCGCGCCGCGACCTTGTCGCCGCCGCGGCGGATGACCTCGGCACCTGGACCGACGAAGACCAGACCGTTGGCTGCACACGCCTCGGCGAGCGCCGGCTGCTCGGACAAGAAGCCGTACCCCGGATGCACGGCATCGCAACGCGCGAGCAGAGCGGCGCACACGATCTGTCCGACCCGAAGGTAGCTCTGAGCCGCGTTGGGTGGGCCGATGTGCACGACGCCGTCGGCCAGCCGAGCCGCGAGCGAGTCCTGATCGGCATCGCTGACGGCAACGACGACCTCGACGCCCTCGTCGCGGCATGCCCGGACGATTCGAACCGCGATTTCCCCTCGGTTGGCGACGAGTACGCGGCGAAGCGTCGAAGTCTGAGCGACGGCTTTCATTGCGAAGAGGGTGGCTGGATGGCGAACAACGCGTCCCCTCGATCGACG
Organism: Ilumatobacteraceae bacterium; assembly: GCA_043758005.1. Lineage (GTDB taxonomy): Bacteria > Actinomycetota > Acidimicrobiia > Acidimicrobiales > Ilumatobacteraceae > JAENVT01. The sequence continues at coordinate 213 of JAYVOI010000291.1, read as the reverse complement.
CGTCGTCCGTTCTCGACGAACACCCCGACCACGGTTCCCGCGATGCTCGAACTGATGTGGTTCATGAGCTTCATCACCTCGACGATGCCGAGGGTGCTGCCCGACTGGACATCGGCGCCGACGTCGGCGAAAGGGGGAGCGCCCGGATGTGGGGACCGCCAGAAGATCCCTGGCGATGGTGAGAGAACGGTGTGTGCACCGGGTGGAATCACG
>JAYVOI010000290.1:0-8256 GCA_043758005.1 Ilumatobacteraceae bacterium | reverse complement strand
CCTCGACGGCATCGCAACGGCTCCGCATCCTGATCGAGGCAATGCTCCGTCACTACGACTGGGGCCTGTGGATGGAGCTGTGCGTGTTGGCGTTGCGTGATCCCTCGGCAGCAGCGGAGCGCGATCGCATGGATCGGCGATGGCGGGCGATGTTGCGCAAGGTGATCCGCGACGGGCAAGAGCACGGCGAGTTCATCGCCGGCGACCCCGCGGAGACGATGTTCGTGCTGGCCGCGCTGCTCGATGGCATGGCGCCGTTGCTGGCGATGAAGGCCAAGGGTGTCACGCTCGCGCAAGTGGAGCGGGTCTGGCTCGCCGAGGCGGCGCGGTTGCTGGGTCCGGGCTTCGACGCCCGCCCACTTACACGATCGCGGTGACCCCGAACCGGGCCGCGTTCCGCTCAGGCTCGCGGTTGACCGATCGATCGCCCGGCATTGGTGGGGCGCGGCAGCGCGTCGTGGTGCGCGGCGATGTCTGCCAGCACGGCCTGGATCGCGGGTGACGCGGGCGACGACTTGCCGGCGCTTGCATCGACGTGCAGCATCATGTGCTCGGCGGTGGCCACAACCGTGTCGTCATCACCGCGATGCACGATGGTGAAGATGTGCAGCCGCTTGGCATCGTGTGACAGCAGTTGCACGGTGACGTAGAGGTGGTCGCCGGCGTGGCTCTGGGCGATGAAGTTGAGGTGGCTTTCGACGGTGTAGTACGAGCGGCCGGATTGCAGGTACGGCTCGTCGACGCCGATCAGCCGCATGAACTTGTCGCCGGCCTCACTGGTGATCTGCATGTACCGGCTGTCGTTGGTGTGACCGTTGTAGTCGACCCAGTCGGTCGGCACGTCGCGCTCGTGCATGCGGATCGGCTGCGTCACGTCGATGTCGGCCGACACACGGTTGCCGCGATCGAACAGCATCTGCTCGAAGTCGGCCAGGGTCTTGCCGGCCGCGAACCCACGGTTGCGCAGGCCGTGCATGACCTCGACGAGGCAGTCGTCGCGGAGCGCTTCCAACTCGCGGATCGACAAGCCCGGCGTCTGCGCGGCGACCTGCGCATCGCTCTGCGAGCAGATCGTGTCGAGCAACTCCTCGGTCAGCTCCGGCACGTCCATCAACTTCGTCCACGGCCATTGCAACGCCGGACCGAACTGCGCCATGAAGTGGCGCATCCCGGCCTCGCCTCCAGCGATCCGGTAGATGAGGAAGGTGCCCATGAAGCTCCAGCGCAAGCCGGGTCCGAAGCGCATCGCATCGTCGATCTCGGCAGCGGTGGCGACCCCGTCGTTGACCAGCCACAGCGCCTCACGCCACAGCGCCTCCATCAAACGGTCGGCGACGAACCCGTCGATCTCCTTCGACAGGATCAGGGGATGCATGCCGACGCTGCGGTACAGGTCCGCGGCGCGCTCCTTGGTCAGCTGCGTGGTGTCGAGCCCGCCACACACCTCGACGAGTGGCATCAGGTACACCGGGTTGAACGGGTGCCCGACGACCAGCCGCTCGGGGTGCTCCATGTCTCGTTGCATCGCCGTGGGCAGCAGGCCCGAGGTCGACGAACCGAACACCACGTCAGGCCCGGCAACCCGGCTGGCGGTCGCCAGCAGTTGCTGTTTCAGCTCCAGCCGCTCTGGTGCGCTCTCCTGCACGAAGTGGGCGCCCTCGACCGCCTCCTCGACAGTCGTGACGATCTGCAACGAACCCTCTTTCGGCCATTGGGCCCGGGTCAACTTGGCGTTGGCGCGGCGTGCGTTGGCCAGGACTTCGCCGACCTTGCGGGGCGCGTCGGGGTCGGGGTCGAACATCACCACGTCGTGGCCGTTCATCAGGAATCGGGCGGCCCACCCGCCGCCGATGACGCCACCACCGAGCAGGCCGATGTGGCCGGTCGTCATGTGGTCATCCGGGGTCGCCGGTCACGTCGCTTGGCGGCCGCGAGGGCGGGCCGGTGTAGACCGCCGACGGCCGGATCAACCGGCCGGTGCGCTTCTGCTCGAGGATGTGGGCGCTCCATCCGGCGGTGCGGGCGCAGGCGAACATGGCGGTGAACATGTGCGCGGGTACTTCGGCGAAGTCGAGCACGACGGCTGACCAGAACTCGACGTTGGTGGCCAGCACCCGGTCGGGGTACCTGGCTTTCAACTCATCGAGGGCGGCGTGTTCGAGCGCCTCGGCGACCTCGACACGCGGTGACTTCAGTTCCTTTGCGGTGCGGCGCAGCACGCGAGCTCGCGGGTCTTCGGCGCGGTACACGCGGTGGCCGAAACCCATCAAGCGATCACCCTTGTCCATCGCCCGCTTCACCCAGCGAACGGCATCGCCTTCCTTCTCGACCTCGTCGAGCATCTGCAGGACGCGCGACGGGGCGCCGCCGTGCAACGGACCAGACAGGGCGCCCACAGCACCGGACAACGCTGCGGCCACATCCGCGCCGGTCGAGGCAATGACGCGAGCGGTGAACGTCGAGGCGTTCATGCCGTGCTCGGCCGCGGACACCCAGTAGGCGTCGACGGCGGTGACGTGATCGGGATCGGGGTCGCCGCGCCAGCGACGCATGAACCGCTCGGTGATGGTCGTCGCGCCATCGATGTGCTTCTGGGGCACCATCGCCAGGCCGAGGCCGCGCGCCGACTGGGCCACGAACGACAGCGCCATCACCGACGCCCGGGCCAGGTCGTCGCGGACCTGGTCGTCGTCGATGTCGAGCAATTGCCCGAGTCCCCAGAACGGCGCCAGCATCGCCAGCGCGCTCTGCACGTCGACGCGGATGTCACCGGAGTGGACCGGGATGGGGAACGGCTCGGCGGGAGGCAGACCGGGGTCGAACGAGCCGTCGACCAGGAGACCCCACACGTGCCCGTAGTCGTAGTGACCGACGAGCTCTTCGATGTCGACGCCGCGGTAGCGCAGCGCGCCACCCTCGCGATCCGGCTCGGCGATCTGCGTCTCGAACGCGATCACGCCCTCGAGTCCGTGTTGAACTACTACTACTGGTTCACCCATAGCCGTACCCCCTGTAACGATCAGGTGTGCTTGACGAGCTTCAGCTTGTCACGCACTTCCTGGGGGCCGAGAATCCGCACGTTCATACTCTCCAGCAGTTGCTTGGCGCGGGCGACGAGCTCGGCATTGGTGGCCTTGTAGCCGGGCCCGAGGTAGAGGTTGTCCTCCAGGCCGACCCGCACGTTGCCACCGGCCAGGGCCGCCATCGCCACGAACGGGATCTGCATGCGACCGATCGAGAAGCCCGAGAACACGCAATCGTTCGGCAGGTTGTTGACCAACGCCATGAACGTGTTGGGGTCGTCGGGCGCACCGTAGGCGATGCCCATGCAGAGCTGGATCATCACCGGGTCGTCGACCAGCCCGTCACGGATCAGCTCCTTGACCTGCACGAGTTGACCGGTGTCGAACACCTCGAGCTCGGGTCGCACGCCGAGCTCTTGCACCTGGCGGGCCATGCTGCGCAACACGCTGGGGGTGTTGACCATGATGTAGTCGCCGCCGGAGGCAAAGTTCATCGTGCCGCAATCGAGCGTGCAGATCTCGGGCCGCAAGGTGCGAACGTGATCGAGTCGCTCGGTCGCCCCGGCCATGTCGGTGCCGTCGGGATTGATTGGCAGCACCTCCTCGTCGCCACCCAACACCAGGTCGCCACCCATGCCGGCGGTGAGGTTCAGCACCACGTCGACATCGGCGGCGCGGATGCGTTCCACCGCTTCGGCATACAGCTCGGTGGCCCGGGCGCCCTTGCCGGTCTGCGGGTCGCGAACATGGATGTGCACGACGGCCGCGCCGGCCTTGGCGGCGTCGATCGCAGAGACCGCGATCTGCTCGGGCGTCACCGGCACGTGCGGGCTTCTCCCGACGGTGTCGCCGGCGCCGGTGACTGCACAGGTGATGAAGACTTCCCAGTTCATGGCGTCTACCTTTGTCTGAACGAACGGTCAGCTAACTCTAGCCGAAACGACGATGGAGGAACCATGGACGAGCTCGCAGGGCTGAGGGCGCTGGTCACCGGCGGCGGCGCGGGCATCGGGGCCGCTATTGCCGCCAGGCTGGTCGCCGGAGGCGCGGATGTGATGGTGGTCGATGCGGACCCGTCGACCGCCCCTGATTTCGTTGCCGACGTGGCCGACACAGCCTCGGTCGACGACCTGTTCGCCGCCGTTCGCGCCCGCCTCGGCGGTCTCGATGTACTGGTCAACAACGTGGGAATCGCCGGCCCGACCGCACCAGTCGACGAGATGGATCCGGCCGCGTTCGACCACTGCGTGCAGGTCAACCTCGGTTCGATGTTCCGTTGCACGCGCCTCGCCGTGCCACTCCTGCGCGAACGACCCGGCTCGATCGTCAACATCTCCTCGACCGCTGGAATCTTCGGGTACCCGCTGCGGTCGCCGTACGCTGCGGCGAAGTGGGCTGTGGTCGGGCTGACCAAGACATGGGCGATGGAGCTCGGCTCCGCCGGCATCCGTGTCAACGCGATCTGCCCCGGGTCGGTCGGCGGGCCGCGCATGGATGGTGTGATCGAGCGCGAGGCCGCCGTGATCGGCGTGCCCGAATCCGCCGTCAGGTCTGCCTACGAACGCCAGGTGTCGATGGGCTCGTTCGTCGCGACCACCGACATCGCCGAGGCGGTCGCCTTCTTGTCGTCACCGGCCGCCCGGTTCATCTCCGGTCAGGTGCTGGGGGTCGACGGTCACACCGAGACCCTGCGCACGAACACCCCGGTCGGGTAACTTCCCCGCATGGCCGTGAACGAACCAGGCACTCCAGTCGACATCAAACCCCGCAGCCGCGACGTGACCGACGGGATGACCAAGGCGCCGGCGCGCTCCATGCTGCGTGCGGTCGGCATGACCGACGACGACTGGGTGAAGCCGCAGATCGCCATCGCCAACGCCTGGAACGAGGTCACGCCGTGCAACATGACGTTGCGCAAGCTGGCCGAGCACACCAAGGCCGGCATCCGCGCCGCCGGTGGGTTCCCCATGGAGTTCGGCACCATCACCGTCAGCGACGGCATCAGCATGGGCCACGAGGGCATGCGTGCCTCGCTGGTGAGTCGCGAGGTCATCACCGATTCGGTCGAGTGCGTCATGCATGCCGAACGCCTGGATGGTTTCGTCGGACTGGCCGGATGCGACAAGAGCATCCCGGCGATGCTGATGGCCGCTGCCCGGCTCGATCTGCCCAGCGTGTTCGTCTACAACGGCTCGATCCTGCCCGGCGAGCACAACGGTGTCGCCCTCGACATCACCAGCGTCTTCGAGGCGGTCGGCGCCTGTGCGCTCGGCAAGATCACCGAAGAGGAGCTGGGTCAGATCGAGCGCAAGGCGTGCCCCGGCGAAGGTGCTTGCGGCGGCATGTTCACGGCCAACACGATGAGCTCGATCGCCGAGGCCATGGGCATGTCGTTGCCGGGATCCGCATCGCCGCCGGCAGTCGATGCCCGGCGTGAAGTCGATGCCCGCCGCGCCGGCGAAGCCGTCGTCAACATGTTGCGGCTGGGAATCACCCCGCGAATGATCATGACCAAGCACGCCTTCGAGAACGCCATCGCTGTCACCTCGGCGTTGGGTGGCTCGACGAACGCGGTGCTGCACCTGCTGGCCATCGCCAACGAAGCTGGTGTGGATCTGCACCTCGACGACTTCAACCGGATCGCTGCCAAGGTTCCCCACATCGCCGACATGAAGCCGGGTGGCAAGTTCCACATGAGCGACCTCGATCGCGTCGGCGGTGTGCCGGTCGTGATGAAGCACCTCCTCGACGCTGGGTTGCTGCATGGCGACGTGATGACGGTGACGGGCAAGACCATGGCCGAGAACCTTGCCGAGCTCGATCCTCCGCGCCCCGACGGTGTCGTGGTCTACCCACTCGACCAGCCGCTGCACAGCGAGGGTGGCATCAATGTGTTGACCGGTTCGCTGGCTCCGAAGGGCGCGGTCGTGAAGGTTGCCGGGCTCAGCAAGGAGCAGATGAAGTTCGAAGGAACGGCCCGCGTGTTCGACGGTGAGGACGGGGCGATGGACGCGATCCTGACCGGCTCGGTCGTGCCGGGCACCGTGTTGGTCATCCGCTACGAAGGCCCGAAGGGTGGGCCGGGCATGCGCGAGATGCTGGCTGTCACCGGCGCGCTGAAGGGTGCCGGCCGGGGTGCCGATTGCGCCTTGATCACCGACGGTCGGTTCAGCGGTGGAACCTGGGGCTTCTGCATCGGGCACGTCGCGCCGGAGGCCGTCGACGGCGGCCCGATCGCATTCGTGCGCGACGGTGACCAGATCCTCATCGATGTGCACGAGTTGACGTTGGACCTGCTGGTCGACGATGGCGAGCTGGCCAAGCGTCGGGCGTCGTGGTCGCCGAACCCGCCGCGCTACACCAGCGGGGTGCTGGGGAAGTACGCCAAGCTGGTGCAAGGCGCCGAGACCGGCGCGATCACCAACACCTTGTGAGCGACCCGGGAGAACCGACATGAACCTCGACGAAGTCCTCGAGCTCATCCAGCTCCGCCGCTTCGAGCGTGACCCGGTCAAGCGGATGCTGAGCCGCGTGCACCTGCCCGACGACTTCCGTGCGATCGCCAAACGCAAGTTGCCGCGGGCCGTGTTCGACTACGTCGACGGTGGCGCCGAGGAGGAGATCGCCCTCCACGCCAACCGCGAGGCGTTCCAGCGGCGCAAGCTGAACCCGCAACTGCTGCGTGATGTCTCCCACACCGACCTCAGCGGCGAGCTGTTCGGGCACGAGTACCGTGTCCCCATCGGCTTGGCGCCCACCGGGTACACGCGCATGATGCACCCCACCGGCGAGGTCTCGTCGTGTACCGCCGCCATGGTCAAAGGCATCCCGTACACCTTGTCGACGATGGGTACGACCACCATCGAAGACGTGGCCGCCACCGGGCACCCAAACCTGTGGTTCCAGTTGTACGTCACCCAGGATCGTCGGCTCAGCGATCCGCTGATCGACCGTGCGGCCGCAGCCGGCTACCAGGCGCTGGAGCTCACCATCGACACCGTCGTCACGGGCCGTCGCACGCGTGACCTGCGCAACGGCCTGACCATTCCGCCCCAGCTCAGCCCGCGCACGATCGTCGACATCGCCAGCCACCCCGGGTACTGGATCCGGATGCTGCAGAGCCCAGCCATCGGCTTCGCCAACTTCACGGCCCTGTCGCCGGCCGAGGTGAAGGCTGCGGCGACGACACGCATCGGATCGCTGTTCGATCAGTCGCTGAACTGGTCCGACGTCGAGTCGATTCGCCGTCGTTGGGCCGGCCCGCTGCTGCTGAAGGGCCCGCTCGGCGCGGCCGACGCACGGCGTGCTCTCGACATGGGGATCACCGGCTTCCACCTCTCCAACCACGGTGGCCGTCAGCTCGATCGCTGCACTCCGACGATCGACCTGTTGGCGCCGTTGCGCTCCGCTGTCGGGCCCGACGTTCCGATCGTGATCGACAGTGGGATTCGTCACGGGGCCGACATCGCTGTGTCGCTGGCACTCGGCGCCGACATGGCGTTCATCGGCCGGCCGTACGTCTATGCGGTTGCCGCCGCCGGGCAGCTCGGCGTCGAGCACGTGATCGGGTTGTTGAAGGACCAACTGCGGTCGGTCATGCAACTCAGTGGTGTGACCACGCTGGCAGAGCTGCGCAAGCACGGAGCCGAGCTGTTGAGCGAACCGGCCTGACCGGGACTAGACGTACTGGACGGACAACACCGGCGGCAACGAGTCGGTGACGTGCTGGAACGAGCTGCCACGGTCAGTGCTGTGCCACAACGACCCGGTGGTCGAACCCATCACCAGCCGCTCGCCGGTCGAGTCCACATCGAGGCCGTGGCGGTAGATGAGGTGGTAGGCGTGCTGCTGGGGCAGCCCGCTCGTGACGGTCTCGAAGGAGCGCCCGCCATCGTGGGTGCGGTTGACGACCATCGCCCCATCGACCGGAATGTGGATCTCGTCGCTCTGCGCCGGCACGAACCACGCGGTGTCGGGATCCTCGGGGTGCACCACCACTGCGAAGCCGAAGCGGCTCGGCGCCTTGGCCTTGAGTTCGCGATACGACGTGCAGTCGCGGTTGCTGCGGAAGATGCCGTTGTGGTGCTGCGCCCAGATGCGATCGGGCGCGCCCGCGCACTGCACGACGCGGTGCACGTCTTGACGCACGGGATCGTTGGTCTGGTCGGGCGGCATGTGATCCTGGCGCATGCCGTTCGACACCACGGCCCAAGTGGCGCCATTGTCGGTGCTG
>JAYVOI010000289.1:0-3549 GCA_043758005.1 Ilumatobacteraceae bacterium | reverse complement strand
CGGCCGGTGCGGTCAGCGTGGTGTCTTCGATCGTGTACGGCCGGATCGAATGCTCGTAGCTGTACCCGACGGAGGTGCCGTCGGAGCCGGTGGGGTCGAACTGCACGTGGTGGATGTGCATCTCGACCTTGGCGAAGCCGCCGAACACGTCCTCGTCGCGTTCCTCCGACGTCAGCGTGACTGCGCCACAGTCGCCGACGTTCATACGTATGGCCAGTGGCTCCTTTTTCAGCAGGCCGCTGAGCAGCGCCGCCTTGTTCTGCGCCAGCGTGAACAGCATGCCCTGCAGGTCACTCTTGCGCGCCGTCACATCGACCGTGGTACCGACGGCGACGACGTTGAAGGTCTTCACGGGCGCGTTGGCCGGACACAAGCCGTCAGGGCGCGCCAGCCACGGGTTTGCCGACGGCGGATTGGCAGGCCGGTCACCGGTTTCGCCGAGCCCCGGCGCACCGGAGTGCAGGTTCGGGGCGAACGGTGGTCGCCGCTCGAGATGCGGTCTCAGCATCGGGAACGCCGGTCTGCCCGTGTCGGGGTTGAACAGGATCTCCGGTCGGTTGCCCAGGAAGACATCGCCGGGTCTCGAGCCGAAGTGACCGGAGACCCCCTCGGTGAAGTTGGGTGTCTCTGCGGTTGCCGGCTCCGGCTCGCCGAGGTAGATGGGGTGTGCCGGGTCGCTGTTGTCAACGCCCCAATCCCACACCGAGGCGTCCTGGTCGCCGATGGCGACGCCCTGCGGTGGGATCTGCGGAGTGATCCACGCCGCCAGGTTGTCCTTGGTGATCACGGTGCCGTTGGGCATCGTCTTGCCGATCAGCTGCGCCGAGGACACTGCAGCGTGCTTGGGTGCCCGGTCGGGCAGCGGCGCGAGGCCTGGCTGCAGGGTGTCGAACACTCGCCAGATGCCCCACATGCCAGACGGGTAGTGCTCGGCGATGTGGCAGTGGAACAAGAAGTCGCCGGCAGCCTGTTGCACGCCGCCTGCGCCGCCTTCGATCTCGGCGTTGAAGCTCTCCCCCGGGCCGGTGTTGACGGCGTCGACGCGGTCGGATTGGGAGATCTCGATCGGGGTCTTCTTCAGGCCGGTGTCGCCATAGCTGTTGGTCGGGTCGCCCTCGGGGTTGGTACGCCAGCGGTCGCCACCACCATGCAAGTGATAGATGTGGAACAGCTCGGCGCCCCCGTGCACGATGCGGAACTTGGTCGGGTCGCCGAGATAGCCCTGCGGGATGATCGTCGCCGGGTCACCGAACACCGTCGACGAGTAGGAGTGGGCCTTCTCGTACGGCTTGAGGGTCAGTCGATCCATGAAGGGCTCGGACCGGTAGTTCATCCCTCGGCTGCCGGGGCGGTAGGCCTCGGTGATCGGGTCGACCGTCGGCAGGGGCAGGTTGTTCTTGTCGAAGACTTGCTCCTTCTCGTTGCCGATCTCGTGCAGGATCTGCACGTCCTCTCGGAACGACGGGGCGTCGGACGGCCAGATCACGGCCTCCCAGCCGGACTCGATCGGCGTCGCCGCATCCGTGGGCGACAGCCACACGGAGTTGGCCGGCTCGACCGACAGCACGCCGAACAGACCGTGGTCGATGCCCGCCCGATGGCCGGCCCCGGGGCTCATGTAGTGAGCGCCTTCGAGTGCCTTGTCGTTGGGAACGAAGTAGCGATACACGGAGGTCCGGCCGGCAGGCACCTCGCCGCTGAAGTTCTTGCCAACCTTGTCGCCGGCGCGATCGTACGGCAGGCCGTCGATGTGCAACCCGTAGCTGCCACCTGTGGCGCTGTTGGTCACGTTGATCACGACACAATCACCCTCGTTGGCACGGATCACCAATGGCTGGATCGGATCATCGCGCAATCCCAACGACACCTCGCGACTCAGCTCCTGGGCACGAATCGCGGGGATCTGACTCGTCAGGGCATACATCTTGCCCGCCGGGTCGTGATCGCCCCAGCGGTTCAACGGGATGTCGACGTCGATCATCGTCACGTTGTACGAGCGGGTGACGCTACCCGCCGGGCAGACACTCGTGGGAGGGGTGGCGTTGGCCTGCGAGGTGGGGACCGTGACGATCCCGACGGCGAACAGACCCGCCAGTGCAACGGCACCACGTTGGCGAGGCGACAGCGCCCGACGTGCCGGCCAGGCAATCGAGCCCAAGCCGATCACGGTCGCACTGATCAACAACGCAGCGGGGAGATCGATCAGGAACTCCGCCAGCATCGACACCGGCAGGGCAGGAACAGCACCATGGTGCACGGCATGCCCGAAGATCCCGGCGTGAACCGGAACACCCAACGCCAACGCCGTCGCCACCGCAGCCGCAACGGCACTCGCCAGCCGCACTGCCTTGGCGTGCCGGCCGACCACCATCGTCGCCGCCAGCACTGCCAGCATCACCAACGGCACCGACAAGGTCGAATCGCGCAACCAGTGGGCCAAGAACGTGACGTCGCGCGATTCCCGCGCGCCACTGCGCCAGTGCACCGCGTGCGTCCACAGTCCCACGCCATACGCGGCAACGACCGCTATCGCACAGGTACGCCGATCCATTCGCGCATACCTCGAGTCGCCCGTCCAGCGATTCATTTTTTGTCCCTCTCGTCGTGTCGTCGAACCGGCTCCGTCTGAGGTTGTCGTCCCCATTGGTGCCGGCATTGCTCTGCGCCCGGTAGTCAGCCGTGCGTGTGATCTTCCTTGGGTGTGTCGCTGCATCCGCCGGTCACGGGCAACGGCCGACCAGTGCCGCCCTGTACCGTGCAACCGACATCACCGAGACTGATCAAGACCTTCTCACTGGTCGCCGGGTCCACAAATCGAACCGTGAACGGGCGCGCGTCTGCCGTGGTGACGAAGTCGACCAAGACATCGATCGCCGCCGACGGTTGGAGTTCGCCGGGCAGCTTTGCAGCGCGCGAAATCGGCACAACGGCGCCCGAGTTGTCGATCAACTCGAATTGCGTCGGGTCATAGAGCAGCACGTTGTCGGACAGGTTGGTGATGACCGCCGCCACCTGCACGTCGATCGAACCCGCCGAGACCAAACCGGGAACATTGTGAGCGCCGGTGATCTGTGCGTCGTTGAGACCGCTGATCGCCGTCGCGTGCTCGACCGCCACCACACCAAAATTTGTTGCTACGTCCTCGCCGATCACGTGTGCCGCCGGAGCGGTGGAACTCGCCGGGGTGGTGACCAGTGGATTGCCGCCACGCAGCATGTCGACGGCGAGCACGGAACCCGCCGTGCACCCAAGGATCAAGGCGGACGCAGTAGCGACGCGCACCCACCGCCGGCCCAACTGCGCCGGACGAACGATGACCGCAGTCATCGAAGCGCCGTCCCGTTGGTCTTCCGACGCGGGGTTGCGCCGGCGGTGGAGTGGCTATCCGAAACGTCGACATCAGCGTCGACCGCTACCTGAACCCGTCCGTTCATTGATTTCCGTCCCTTGTCTCACCGCCCCGTCCAAAGCAGATGTTCGCACGCAGCGTGACAGCGCGGCAACGAGAAGGCAATGATTCATTGGGGGTACTGCCAAGGTCGTAGTAGA
>JAYVOI010000288.1:0-3552 GCA_043758005.1 Ilumatobacteraceae bacterium | reverse complement strand
TGGTTATGCCGACTGGTGTTTCCGCGGGTGGGTCGCGTGTGGGTGCGTGGTGGCGTGGTGTCGGCATAGTTACAGGGCTTCGAGGAAGGCGAGGAGCGGGTCGGCGGGCTGGAATCGTCCGGGTTTGGCTGATGTCGGGGTGGTTCGTTCGAGCGCTCGCTGCTTGATGGTCAAGTCGGCGTGAAGGTAGGTCTGGGTGGAGCGGATGTCTTCGTGCCCGAGCCATAGGGCGATCACTGAGACATCGACACCGGCCTGAAGCAAGGCCATCGCAGCGGTGTGACGCAGCGTGTGGGGCGTGACGTTCTTGTGGGCGAGCGATGGGCAGTGTTCGGTGGCGGTCGCGACGTGCACGCCGACTCGTCGCTGAACGGCATCGGGGCTGAGCCGCTGGCCGGTGCGGGTCGGGAACAGGGCGTCGTTGGGGAGGCCGCCGCGTTCACGGGTCCAGGTCCGTAGCACGGCAACGGTGTTGGTGGTCAGGGGAACGGTGCGTTGTTTGCGGCCTTTGCCGATGCAGGTCAGGTGCGCTCCGGCGCTCAGGGTGATGTCGCTGCAATTGAGCCCGGTGATCTCGGTGAGCCGTAGCCCGGTCTGGATGGCTAGGGCGAGCAGGGCGCGGTCGCGGCGTCCTTCCCAGCGGGCAGGGTCGGGGGCGGCGAGCAGTGCTTGGGCCTCGGTGTGGGTGAGGAACGTGACGATCGCGTGGTCGTGTCGTTTCTGGGGAATGGCGAGCACCCGAGCGATCAACTCGGCGTGTTCGGGGTGCCGGAGCGCGGCGTAGCGGAACAGGGCTCGGACAGCGGCGAGCCGGTTGTTGCGGGTCCGTGCCGTGTTGTGTCGGTCGGTCTCGAGGTGAGTAAGGAACGCGGTGACGACGTCAGCGTTGAGATCGTCGAAGCCGAGACTGCTTGGTTGTTTGCCGGCGCGTTCGGCAGCGAAGCCGACCATGAGACGGAGGCTGTCGCGGTAGGAGGCGATGGTGGCGGGACTGGCTTGTCGTTGCCGCACGAGCCGTTCGGTGAAGAAGCGTTGCATGGTCGGGGCGAGCAGGCTCATCGCTTCACTGCCTGGTCGGCTTCGAGCAGGCGGGCGGCATGACCTAACAACTCGGGTGAGGCGGTCAGATAGCGGTAGGTGTAGCGAGGCTCGCGATGGCCGAGGTAGGTCGACAACCGGGGCAGCATCGCGGCGATGTCGTTGCCGTTGCGGTGCCAGCCGATGAGTGTTCGGACCGCGAAGCTGTGGCGCAGATCATGGATCCTGGGGCGTAGCACCGGGGCGGGATCACCGATCCCGGCGGTGGTGATAGCTCGTCGGAAGGTGAGACCGAAGTGGGTGTAGGCGACCGGGGTTCCTGAACCGGACACGAACACCCGTGAACACACCAGCGTCGGGGTGGTCCGGTCGCGGATGGCCATCCATGACGTGAGCGCGTCGATGGTGCTGGTGGTGACCGGAACCTGACGGGATTTGCCGAACTTTGTCTCCCGGATCGTGATCACCGCTACGTCGGTGTCGATGTCGGCGTCGGTCAGACGGATCGCTTCACCGACCCGCATGCCAGTCACCGCCAACAACCCGACCATCGTGTTCAGCATCACCGCCCGCTGGTTGGTGATGGCCGACGCCGCTGCTGTGGTCATCAGCAGATCGATCTCGCCATCGGTGAACAGATAGGGCTGACGGCGCTGGGCCCGATAGGACACGATCCCCGCCGGTGGGATTTGTGTGGCCGGATCGATCCCGGCCAGATATCGGCTGAACCCTCGCACGGCTTGGAGACGACGCGACGGGTTGGTGCTGGCCGGATCCAGAGCAGGATCGAGGATGAACTCGAGCGCCGCGTCCATCGTGATCGTCTTGGCATCGAGTTGCTGCAGGTGGACGACGAAGCGGTTGAGTACTCGTTCGGCATCGGCGAGCTTGTGGCCGAGGCGGTGCCGCAACGCCAGATAGTCGGCCAACGCATCTTCGAACACGACCGTCATGACGACACCGCCGCCGGCATCGTCGCTTGGGGCCACGCGACGGCGAGTTCACGCAGAGCGCCATGGTCGACCTTGGCGTAGATCGCCGTGGTTGCCAGGTCCCGGTGACGCAGTACCTGGCTGATGTCACCCAACGCGACACCGTGACGCAGCATCTCGGTGGCGAGCGCGTGGCGGAGCCGGTGCGAGCACACCGGCGGGTCCATGCCGGCGCGGCGGCTGGCGTCATACACGATCTTGGACACCGACTGGGGCGCCAACGCCTTCAACGGCGCGAAACACGTCACGAACACCGCCCGACACGGTGTGTCAGGCCGACCGGCTGCAAGGTACGCGGCGATCGCCTCACCCACATCGGTTGGCAACGGCAACGAGTCGTCCCGGCGGGCCTTGCCGCGCACCACCAACTCACCCGCCCGCCAGTTCACATCATCGAGCCGCAACGCGCCGACCTCGGCCGCCCTCAGACCGAGGCGCGCCAAGATCATCACGATCGCGAAGTTCCGGCGACCGACCGCCGTCGCACGGTCATTGGCAGCCAGGATCGCTTCCACCTCCGCGCTCGACAACATCGCCGGCAACGCGGTGTCTCGCCAGCCCGCGACCGGCGGGATCGACGCCGCCAACATCGACGTCGTCGAACCGTCGAGGAACAAGAACCGCAACAACGAACGCAGCTCCGCGACCCGACCCTTGGCCGAGCCGACCGACACCCGCCCAGTCTCAGCCAACAAAAACTCGTGCACGTCGGACCCAGTCAGACCCTCGGCGCCACAACCCCCGAAGCGTTGCGCACGAACGGTCAGGAACGACCTCGCGGTCTGCTCGTAGCGACCAATCGTGCGCGGCGCCAACGCCCGCTCCTGGACCATCCAGCACCGGTAACGAGCGAGCAACTCATCGGTCACCGTCGCGCCGAACGACTCGCCGGGAATCGCCCCCAAGCCGCGCAGATAGGCGGCCAGCGGCCCCAGGGCGCGGCGCCCGGCCGGACGCAACGACCCTGCCGCACACATCGCGCTGAACTCATCGAGCCGCCCGACGGTCAGATCCGCCGACCCCAAACCGTTGTCGATCATCCAGTCGCTGAGCCGGCCCGCCTCGCACGACTTCTGGACCACACCGAACGACGTGTAGCCCAACCCGGCCAGCAACTCCCGGTATCCGTGCGCGTACGGGGCCAACGGGCCCACGTCCACTCTCGCAATACGTGCCATCACCGACATCTCCTGTTCTCCCCGGCACGACGCCAGGATCACAAGGAGCGTTCACGAACCCCCGCGATTATGCCGACCCCGACAACCAGCGATCACGACCCAACCCAACAGCGACACCGCCGACAACCACGCCTCCAGCTCGACTCGGCATAACCACTACATCGGCATGAGTCGACCACCACGGTGGTGCCGGCGTGCAGTTTCCAGGCCGGCGAGGGCCCATCGGGCCGGGCCTGTTCGTGGATGAGCTTGGCGACGGTGTCGCTGAGCATCCCGCTCTCCTGCGCGAGCACCTGGGCGGCGCGGGCCGACGGGGCGACGCCGCGCACGCGGCGGCCGTGGGT